>CAZNHG010000297.1:0-4249 GCA_964572555.1 uncultured Devosiaceae bacterium
AAGCTCGACAAGCATGCGGATCGAGTCAACCTCGACCATCGGGGGCATATGCGTCGCTGCCTGTCGCAGGAACGGGTCGATCACCTGGCGGATCGAGATCGGCGGCTGGGGGATGGCGAGCGGGTGGTTCAGGCACGTGCTCAGGGTCAGGTTCGGCTCCGACGCCAGCGGATGATCTGGACGCATGACGACCCCGATGCGTACGTCGCGCCGGAAGGTGACGTCGATATTCTCCGGTGTCCCGGCTACGAAGCCGAACCCGATATCGGCCTGCTCGTTGGCCACGCGGTCGACGACAGCGGCGGACGTGGCGACCGAGACCTCGAGATGCAGGCGCGGATAGGCGATACCGAACTCGGTGACGAGCCGGGGCAGGAAGGGCAGCCCCACGCTCTCGACCGTCGCGATGCGGACGCGCCCGGTGCGGATGCCGCGCAGCATTTCGAGTTCAGAAACGGCGGCTTCCATCGGCGCGGTCAGCCGCTGGGCATGGCGATAAAGAATCTCGCCGGCTGGCGAGAGTCGCAGGCGCCGCTTCTCGCGGTGGAACAGGGCGATGCCGAGCGCATCCTCGAGATGGGCGACCTGCCGGGTGACGGCGGAGGAGGCAACGTTGAGCTGGCGCGCCGCCTCGCGCACCGACAGGTGTTTGGCGACGGCATTGAAATAGATCAGGGCCGGTTGATGAAAGACGCGGGCCAGCAGACCCGGCGACAGCGCATGCTCGGGCCGCGTGCGGGGATTGGGTTCCTCGGGGCTGTCGCGGTCAGATTCCGGCGCGCTCATAGCGGTTTCCTGTGCTGCTGTTTTGGCAGCATATTGCTCTGCATTCGATGGTTTCAAGAACAAAATAGCGTTGTACTATGAACTTGTCCGGGGTTGCGGTAGTTCCGCGAAACTGGACCGGAAGGTCAAAAATCGCTGGCCTCGCCCGCGCGGGCGGTTGTAGCCTGACCGCAAACAGAGGTTTTCCGGCGGTTTCCCGCCAGTACCGGGGATGGGACTTTGACGACAGGACGCCTGACCACGCACGTACTCGACACCACCCATGGCAAGCCTGCCAGCGGGCTGGGGATCGATCTGGTGATGGTGCACGGCGACCACGCGCATGTCCTCAAATCCATGGTCACCAACGATGATGGGCGGTGCGATGGGCCGCTGCTGGAGGGCGATGAGTTCGACACCGGCACCTATGAGCTGTTGTTCAATGTCGGCGCCTACTTCTCCAAGCTCGGGGTGCCGGAAGGCCAGCCGTTTCTCGACGTGGTGCCGGTGCGCTTCACCATCGCCGAGCCGGATGCGCATTATCACGTGCCGCTGCTCGTCTCGCCATTCGGCTATTCCACCTACAGGGGCAGTTGATCGTCATGGGCGTTGAGGTTCGCAACGAAATCCGGTTCCTCCTCGACGGCGAGATCGTCCGGCTCAAAGACGTTCCCGGCTCCCAGACACTTCTCGATTTCCTCAGGCTCGACAGGCGCCTGCGCGGCACCAAGGAAGGGTGCGCGGAAGGCGACTGCGGGGCCTGCACAGTGCTTGTCGGGCGGCCGACGCCCAGCGGACTTGCTTATGAAAGCGTGAATTCCTGCATTCGCTTCACCGGTTCGCTCGATGGATGCCATGTCGTGACCGTCGAGCACCTCGCGGGCGAGGACGGCAAGTTGCATCCCGTGCAGCAGGCCATGGTCGACTGCCACGCCTCGCAGTGCGGCTTCTGCACGCCCGGTTTCGTCATGTCGCTCTACGGGCTGTGGATGTGCAATCCCACCCCCTCTACCCTCGAGGTCGAGCAGGCGCTGCAGGGCAATCTGTGCCGTTGCACCGGTTATGCGCCGATTATCCGCGCCGCGCAGGCGATAGCGGCCGACCCGGCCGAGGATCCGCTGGTTGCCGAGCGTGACAGCGTTATCGCAACGCTCAAGGAGTTGCGAGACGGCAAGCGCGTCGAGGCGGGCACGGAGGCGGACCGGCTGATCGTCCCCGCCAATGCCGACGATCTGGCGGACGTTCTGGTAGCGCACCCCGACGCGACCATCGTCGCGGGCGCGACCGATGTCGGGCTGTGGGTCACCAAGTTCATGCGCGAGATCGCGCCGGTGGTGTTCATCGGCGGGCTGACCGATTTGCAGGGTATCGAGGAAGACGGCGACGCCGTCATCTTCGGGGCGGGCGTGAGCTACACGGAAAGCTTTGCGCTGATCCAGACGCATTTCCCCCAGATCGCGCCGCTGTGGTGGCGGATCGGCGGGGCGCAGATCCGCAACATGGGCACGCTCGGGGGCAACATCGCCAATGGCTCGCCCATCGGCGACACGCCGCCGCCGCTCATTGCGCTGGGCGCAAGCATCACCCTGCGCAAGGGCAGCGAACGCCGTTCCGTCAGGCTCGAGGACTTCTTCGTCGCCTACGGCAAGCAAGACCGGGCACCGGGCGAGTTCGTCGAGGCGGTGCACGTGCCCAAGCTCGCCGAGGGCGACATGTTCGCCACCTACAAGATTTCCAAGCGTCGCGACGAGGACATTTCCGCCGCCTGCGGCGCCTTCCGCCTGCGGGTGGAGAACGGTACGGTAACGGACGCCGTGGTCGCCTTCGGCGGCATGGCGCCGACGCCCAAACGGGCGGCCCGGACCGAGGCGGCGCTGATCGGCCAGCCCTGGAGCGAGGCGACGATCGAGGCCGCCGCCAGCGCCATGGCTGAGGACTATCGGCCGATCACCGATATGCGCGCCTCCGCCGAATACCGCATGCTCGCCGCGCAGAACCTGTTGCGCCGCTTCTACATCGAGCAGACCGGCGGCACGGCGCAGATCACCCAAGGGGCCGCCTGATGACCGTGCACAAGCCCATAGCCCACGATTCCGGGCACAAGCACGTCGCCGGCGCCGCCGAATACATCGACGACATCGTCGAGCCGGCGGGCACGCTGCATGCTTATTTGGGGTTAAGCGAGCGGGCGCATGCAAGGATCACGGCGATGGACCTCGATGCCGTTCGCGCCGCGCCCGGTGTCGTGGCCGTGCTGACCGCCGCCGACATCCCGGGCGAAAACGACGTCAGCTCGACGCATAAGCACGATGAGCCCGTCTTTGCCGATACCCTGGTGGAATTCCACGGCCAGCCGCTTTTCGCGGTCATCGCCGAAACCCGCGAGCAGGGGCGCCGGGCCGTCAAGCTGGCCAAGGTCACCTACGAGGAGCTCGAGGCCCATACCGATATCGACTCGGCCCTCGCCGCGGGCGGAGCTCTGGTGACCGAGCCGCTCAAGCTCGAGCGCGGCGATGTACGGACCGGGCTCGCCAGCGCTGCCCATCGCATAGCCGGGCACATGTATATCGGCGGGCAGGATCACTTCTATCTCGAGGGCCAGATTTCCATGGCCATGCCGGGCGAGGACGACGAGGTGCTGGTGTGGTCCTCGACCCAGCACCCCAGCGAAATCCAGCTCATGGTCGGGCACGTCCTCGACATTCCGTCCAACGCCGTGACGGTGAACGTACGCCGCATGGGCGGCGGGTTCGGCGGCAAGGAGACCCAGGGGAACCTCTTCGCCGTGGTCGCCGCGCTGGCGGCGAAGAAGCTGGGACGGGCCGTCAAAATCCGCCCCGACCGCGATGACGACATGATCGCCACCGGCAAGCGCCACGACTTCAAGGTCGACTACGAGGTCGGGTTCGGCGACGACGGCGTAATAACCGCCGCCGAGGCGAGCTATGCCGCGCGCTGCGGCTATTGCTCGGACCTATCCGGCCCCGTGACCGACCGCGCGCTGTTCCACGCCGACAACGCCTACTACTACCCGGCCGCGCGCTTCACATCGGTGCCGCTCAAGACCAATACCGTGTCGAACACCGCCTTTCGCGGCTTCGGCGGCCCGCAGGGCATGGTCGGCGGCGAGCGCATGATCGAGGAGATCGCCTATTTCCTCGGCAAGGACCCGCTCGAAATCCGCAAGGCGAACTTCTATGGCACCGACGACCGCAACGTCACGCCTTACCACCAGACGGTCGAGGACAACATCGTCCACCGGGTGGTGAGCGAACTCGAGGAGTCGTCGGACTACCAGAAGCGCCGCGCCGACATCATCGCCTTCAACAGGACGAGCCCGGTCATCAAGCGGGGCATCGCGCTGACACCGGTCAAGTTCGGCATCTCGTTCACCGCTACCTGGTACAATCAGGCCGGGGCGCTGGTGCACGTCTATCGCGACGGCTCGATCCACCTCAACCACGGCGGCACCGAGATGGGGCAG
>CAZNHG010000298.1:0-4245 GCA_964572555.1 uncultured Devosiaceae bacterium
CCGGCAACGGCTTCGCCCCGCTGCCCATGCCGGGCAACTACTATGACGACCTCGATGCTCGTCTCGGGCTCGACCCGGATTTTCTCGAGGCCCTGCGCCGGCGCAACATCCTTTACGACCGCGACGAGCACGGCGCGTTCTTCCAGGCCTACTCCCCCACCTATGGCGAGGGGTTCTTTTTCGAGATCGTCGAACGCCGCGGCGGTTATGCCGGCTACGGCGCCGTCAACGCCCCCTTCCGCATCGCCGCGCAGAAACGCGCCATGCCGCCAAAGGGCATGCCGAAGATTTAGGGCTCTTGCTGAACAAGTGGATACCACTTGTTCGGTTCGAGAACGCGACCACTCAAGGACCCCTTACCCGTCCTTGGGCACGAAGTCCCGCCCGCTGATGTGCGAGATCACCGTGTAGGCGAGCACGCCGAGCCCGTAGTATGACGACGCCGACGCCTCCTCGCGCGGCATGACGATCATCTGGTTGTTCCGGCAGGCGTGCAGGAACTGGCAGAAGTCCGGCACCACCGCCTCGAGATGGGCGATGGCATCTTCGGGCGTCTCGGCGGTGTCCGTGCGATAGGTGACGAACAGGAAATCCGCATCGAGCTGCGGCAGTGTCTCGCCGCTCATACGCGCGAACTCGCCCTCCGGGATCTGCTCGACGCGCTCGGGAAAGGTGAACCCGGCGTCGCGCAGGAGTTTCCCGAGCGCGCCGTAGGTGTGCCAGGAGAGCACCTCGCCGTCCACGCCCTGGATGACGTTGACCGAGACGTCCTCTGTGTCGATCAGCCGCCTGATTTGGGCGATCTGCCCTTCATAGCGCGCCTGCAGGACCTCGAGCGTATCTGTGGTCCCGGTGATATCGGCGAGTACTTCGTATATGCCGAAATCTCCGCGCTTGGTGTCATCGAGAAGGATCGTCGGTGCTATGGCCGCCAACTGATCGACCGGCGCGGGCTGCCAGGGTGTGGTGATGATCAGATCCGGTTCGACAGCCGCCACGGACTCGATATCGGCAGGATGGTTGCCCAGGAACTCTATGCTCGAGTTGTTGAAATCGATACCGGTCAGCACATCGCTCGAGCGGATGAAGGGCTCATCATCGGCGGTCGTCCGCCCGTGGCTGCCCACGGGCCGCACGCCCAGTTCGAGGAGCGGGATCGTGATGCTCACATCGTGCAGCGACGCGATGCGCTGCGGATCGGCCGGTATTTCGACCGTCCGGCCTGCGTCGTCGGTAAAGGCCACCGTCTCCTGCGCGGCGGCGGGCACGACAAGTGTCGCGACCGCCAGCGCAAGAGCGGCGATTCCAGTTTGTAGCTTGCTCATTCCTGCCTCCTTGCGGTGCGGCGCTACTCGTCCATCGGCACGAAGTCGCGCCCCACGATGTGGCTGGCAACCGACTGGGCGAGCACGGTCAGCGAGTCGTAGGTCGCCGAGGACGCGATTTCACGCGGCAGGTAGATCACCTGGTTGTTGCGGCAGGCATGCAGCACATCGCACCAGTTCGGCAGCACCTCGTCGAGCGCCGCACGTGCCGTCTCCGGGCTCTCGCCCCTGCCCGGACGATAGGTCACGAAGATGAAATCGGCGTCGAAGTCGGGATAGGATTCACCGCCGAAATGCTGGCGGTTGTTGCCCTCGATGTTGTTGGTCGCCTCGGGGAACACGAACCCGGCATCGCGCAGCACCTTGCCGAGCGAGCCATAGGTGTTCCACACCAGCAGCTCGCCGCCATGGGCCTGGATGACGCTGACCTTGATTTCCGAGGGATCGGTCAGCTTGTTGATCATGTCGAGCTGGGCCTGATAGCGGGCCTGGAATTTGGCGAGCCTGTCCGTCGTGTTGGTGACTTCGGCGACCTTCTCGTAGACCTCGAAGTCGTCGGTCGTATCGATGTCGAACACATAGGTGGGCGCGATCGAGCGCAACTGCTCGACGCTCGCCGTTTGTCAGCTGGTGGTCAGGATCAGGTCGGGCTCGAGCGCGGCGATGGCCTCGACATCGGCGGGAAGATTGCCGACGAACTCGATATCGGAATTGTCGAAGTCGTAGCCGGTAATCAGCTTGCCCGAGCGGATATAGGGCTCGCCGCCGTCCACGACGCGGCCATGGCTGGCGATGGGCTCGATACCCAGGTCCAGAAGCGCCACGGTGAGCGAGGTATCGTGCAGCGCAACGACACGCTGCGGATCGGCCGGCACGGTGACCTCCGTGCCCGTGCCGTCGGTGAGCGTGCGCGTCTCCTGCGCAAGAGCGGGCGTGAGAGCAAGCGCGAGGGCAAGGCCCGCGCCGATGAGGGTCTTGATCATGGAGTTGGTCCCTGTGGTTCGGTGTGGGTTTTCGTTTCGGTGAGACGATCCAGGCACCAGCGCAGCGTGTCGGTGCCGCCGCCATCGGCGACGATCCCGCAATTGCCCTGAACCAGGAAGTGCTTCGCCTTCAGGCGGATTTCGAGTTCGGCCGATCCGGCCGCCGCACCGAAGGTCAGTTCGGCGCCCTCTGCCGGGTTCTCCGGCAGATCGGGCGTTGCCAGACGGACGTCGCGCGGCGGCACCGAATGCCCTTCGGCCCATTCGAGCGCGGCGAGTTCGGCCACCTGGACGGGTTCGGGCTGGTCCGTCCGCCCCTTGTAGGCAGGCACGAACACCTCGTTGCGCAGCAGTGCCTCGAGGAAAGCGGGCGCCTGCCCGGCGGTCATGCGCCCGTAGCGCTGGCGCTGTGGTAACACCACAAGCGAGGCGGCGAACCGGCAGCCGCCAAGATGGGACGCCTGCACGATATTGAAACGGGACGGATCGGCGATGGCCGTCAGGGCCTTATAGGTCGAAAAACCGTAACGGGCGCAGCAAGCATCGCGCCTGGAGTCGGTGCACACCATGATGGTCACGCGCGGATCGACCGTGCCGGCGAAGACCTTTTTGTCATCGACATAGGCACGGATCGCCGCGATCAGGTCGGCTTCGCTGTCGAAGTCGGCGTAGACGGACTCCGGCTGCGCCATGAGACCGGGCAGGCTTTCGGCGTCCCCCACCCGGTCGGTCAACGCGAAATGCACGCCGTTCTGTAGGGCGTGCTGGACGGCCGCGCCGAGTTCGGGACTCATGTCCACCGATTCCCAGCGCTGCCTACGCCACTTGCCACGAGGCCAGGGCATGAGCAGCACGCGTTCGGGCGCATTGCCCGTTCCGGCGTGCGGCTCGCCGCGCGCGCTGCACAGTTCGCTGCAAAAGGCGCGGTCTGCCATCCTAGTCCTCGCTCGCCCTGGAGATGCGCGTGAAATCCCGCCCCGCGATGTGCGTTGTGAGAAGATCGAGGTTTAGTTCGAGCGCGGCGAAGGCATAGCCGAAGCTCGAATAGGGGAAGAACAGGTATTGCCCCTCGCGGCAGGCATGCAGATGCTCGCACCAGCCGGGGAGAAAGTTGTCGAGCCCGGCGCGCACCTGGTCCGGCCCGTCTTCGGGCGTGGAGCCATAGAAGTTGATGACGAAATCCCCGTCGATCGCCTGCCAGCGCTCCGGGCTGACGGTGGACGAACGGCTGTCCATCTCCGAGGCGATTTCAGGCAGGCTGATCCCCAGATCGTCCAGGGCGACGGTGAGAGCACCGAGGTCGTTGTAGATGTAGACCTCCTCTCCCGCCGGGAAGGAGAAGGTGACGCTGACGGTCACGTCTTCCGGCATGAACGGCTTGACCGTTGCGAGCTTGCGCTCGTAGTTCGCCAGCAGCCGTTCATAGGCCGGCACCGTGCCGGTCAATTCGGCGATACGCTTCATCCCTTGCTTGATCGGGTACTGATTGGGGTCGACCACGATGGTCGGCGCGATGGCGGAGAGTTTATCGACCTGATCGGCGATCATCGTCACGATCAGGTCCGGCTCGAGTGCCGCAATGCGTTCAAAGTCGAGTTCGCTATAGGTGCCCACGAAGGCGAAGCCGCCGGTTTCGAAACCCACCCCGATCAGATCGGGGACAGCACGCAGATAGGGCTCGCCGTTCGCGTCGAGCCTCCCGGCGCTGCCGACCAGCGGCACACCTAGCTCGAGAAGCGGCAGGGTCAGCCGGTTGTCGTTTTGCGAGACGACGCGCTGGGGGTGCACCGGCACCTCGACCGTGCGCCCGGCATCGTCGGTGACCGTCATCGTCGCCTGCGCAAGGCCGGGAGTGGCGAACATGGTAAGCGCCAGTACAATTGCCGCAAGTCTCGGGAACAAGCGGACGGGTTCGGAAATTGACATCATGATCGCTC
>CAZNHG010000299.1:0-4215 GCA_964572555.1 uncultured Devosiaceae bacterium
CCAAGGCCAAGAACATGCGCGTGACGGTCGACGGCGAGCTGCCCGAGGGCGTCACCGCCAAGGACATCATCCTCGCCATCATCGGCGAGATCGGTACCGCCGGGGGCACGGGACACGTGCTCGAATACGCGGGCGAGGCCATCCGGCAGCTGTCGATGGAAGGCCGCATGACGGTGTGCAACATGTCCATCGAGGGCGGCGCCCGCGCCGGGCTGATCGCGCCGGACGAAAAGACCATCGACTACGTCAAGGGCCGGCCGCGCGCGCCGCACGGCAAGGCGTTCGACATGGCACGCGCCTACTGGGAGACGCTTTACTCGGACGACGACGCGCATTTCGACCACGAGGTCAAACTCGACGCCCGGTCCCTGCCGCCCATCGTGAGCTGGGGGTCCTCGCCCGAGGACGTGATCTCGGTCAACGGCGTCGTGCCCGACCCCGCCGAGATTCCCGAGCCCAACCGCCGCGCCTCCAAGCAGCGCGCGCTCGAATACATGGGCCTGACGCCGGGCACCAGGATCACCGACATCAAGCTCGACCGCGTGTTCCTCGGTTCGTGCACCAATGGCCGCATCGAGGATCTGCGTGCCGCCGCCAGCGTTATCGGCGACAACAAGGTCAAGGACGGGCTCAACGCCATGGTCGTGCCGGGTTCGGGGCTGGTGAAGGCGCAGGCCGAGGCGGAGGGTCTCGACAAGGTCTTCATCGATGCCGGGTTCGAATGGCGCGAGCCGGGCTGCTCAATGTGTTTGGCGATGAACGCGGACAAGCTCGCCCCGGGCGAGCGGTGCGCGTCGACCTCGAACCGCAACTTCGAGGGCCGTCAGGGCTTCAAGGGCCGCACGCATCTCGTATCGCCTGCCATGGCGGCCGCGGCGGCGATCACCGGTCACTTCGTCGATATCCGCGAGTGGCCGCGGCACTGACCCGGCAAGAAGGGGTGCGGGATGGTGGCCGATAGCGATTCCTGGTCAAATGTCCGCGCCCCCTCGCTCGACGATTTCGAGCGCATGGCGCAGGCCGCGTTCGACGGCCTGCCGCAGCACTTCCGCGAGCTGACCGACGGGGTCAGCTTTGCGCTCGCCGACTTCCCCGACCAGTCCATGCTCGACGACCTCGGTCTCGACTCCGAGTTCGAGCTTTTGGGGCTTTTCGAGGGCGTGGGGCTGACCGAGCTGGGCGACAGCCCGCCCACAGGGGCCATGCCCAACCGCATCTGGCTGTTCCGTCGGCCCATTCTCGACTACTGGGCCGAGCACGACGAGCGGCTCGACGAGATCGTCACCCATGTCCTCATCCACGAGATCGGGCACCACTTCGGCCTGTCGGACGACGACATGGAGGCGCTCGAGGCCCAGGCCGCCCGGGAGGAGGAGTGATGGCGCCCATCGCGACCCGTTTCGCTGCCGCGCTCACCGGCGCGGCGCTTGCCTTCACCACGCCCGCGCTCGCCTATGACGCCTGTTCGGTGCCCGAGAATTTCAAGCTCACCGAAAAGGATACCTCGCGCCTTTCCAATCTCGATACCAGCCGCACGCGCGGGCTGGGCGCGGCGTTGCTTTCGGAGAACGCGGCAGACCGGGCGGAGGTGGCTGAGCTGTTCGACCCCGGCCTCGCCCCGGTCGACCCGGACCTGCTGACCGGCGACTATCGCTGCCGTACCATCAAGATGGGCGGCAACGGGCCGGCGCTGGTAGTCTATCAGTGGTTCCAGTGCGCAATCACGGAGCAGGGGGCGGGCTTTACGGTCAGCAAGGTCACCGGCTCGCAGAACTTCAACGGGGTCCTTGTCCCCGCCGGGGCGGGTTACGCCTATCGCGGCGCGCTGACCTACGGCTACGAGGACACGCCCGTGCGCTACGGGGAGAACGCGGAGCGCAACCAGGTCGGGTGCCTGAGCGCGGTCACCAAGGGCAACAGGCATTTCATCCTCGAGCTGCCGTTTCCGGTGTTCGAGAGTTTTCACGACGTGATCGAGTTCGTGCCGGCGGAATGAGGGCGCCCGGCGCTTCTCAGTCAAAGAACGCGATCGCCCTTCCCGCGAACACCGCCGTCAGCCACAGCACGATCGAGGCGAGAGCCATCAGGCGCGTCAGGAGTGCCTTCGGGGTCTCGTGCCGGGCGGCGAAGGTGAAGGTGCCCGCATTGACCAGTGCGAGGGCGACCAGGATCAGCTTGGCCACGAAGACGGGGTTGGCCGCGTAGGTTTGCGGCTGGACCGAGAAAAGCAGGGCGCCGGTGGTCACTGCGCCGATGAGCGCGAAGATCGCAACGATGCGCAGATGGCCGACGGCGTCGGCGATGGCGATGCGCGTGCCCAGCCCGAGAATGCGCAAATCCATCAGGATCGCGCTGGTGACCAGCGCGCCCAGGAACAGTATGTGCGCGGCGTTGACTGCCGGATAGGCGATGACGGCACGTCTGAGATATTCGGCAAGCCAGAAGCCTTCGATGGCCTCGAGCATGCCGCTCACGCATCGTACTCCGCGGCCCGGCCGGGATAGACGTCGTAGGCCTGCGGTCCGACGATGACACGCACCGCCTTCATGTGCGTGTCCGCGGGGTCTTCCGAACGATGCCCGATCACCGTCACGTCGTCGCCGACGGCGGCGGCGTTCTCGTCGAAACCGGCATCGAGCGTGCGGCTGAGCGGGGCGAGGTCGACGTCCCAGCTCTCCCCTTTGGCCTCGAGGGTGAGCGTGGCGTGGGGGTTGCCGATATAGACGGCGGTGACGGTGCCGGTCAGCTCGAACCATTCGTCGCTCGTCCAGGCCCAGCCGTGATGGGCGAGCGCCGCCGGCGCCGCCGCCAGAAGGCCGGAAAGAACGGCGAGCAGCGGCAGGATACGGGGCGTGCGGGCGGTCATGCGCATCTCCTTGTCGATATGACGAGCCCCCGATACTAGCCCCGGCAATCTAACAAGCCCGCCCGGCGCCCGCATTGCACAATCCCGCGAGATGGCCGTTCAGGCGGCCGTCTCGAGCGCTGTGTCGAGGGACAGCTCGACCATTTCCCTGAGCGAGGACTGGCGTGCGCTCGAATCGATGTGCTCGCCGGTGACCAGGCAATCGGTCATGGTGCAGATCGCCAGCGCCCGCGCGCCGAACCGGGCGGCGAGGGTATAGAGCACGGCCGCCTCCATCTCGACGCCGTAGACCCCGTGCGCGGCGAGGCGCTTGTAGGCCTCGATCCCGCCCTCGACGTAGAAGGTATCCGAGGAGACGAGCGAGCCCACATGCGTGGTGAAATCGCGTGCCCTTGCCAGCTCGACCGCGCGCGCAAGCAGGTCGTAGTCGGCGAAGGGGGCGTAGATGTAGGGGGCGAAATCGGCGGTCATGGCGCTGTCGGTGGCTGCCGTCATGGCGATGATGATGTCGCGCACCTTCACCTTTTCGTGCAGCCCGCCGCACGTGCCGACGCGGATGAGGTTCTTCACCTTGTAGATGTCGAGAAGCTCGTGCACGTAGATGCCGAGCGAGGGCTGGCCCATGCCGGTCGCCTGTACCGAGACGGGCCGGCCTTTCCAGGTGCCGGTGAAGCCGAGACAGTTGCGCACGCCGTTGACCTGGCGCGGGTCGTCGAAGAAAGTCTCCGCGATCCACTTGGCGCGCAGGGGATCGCCCGGCAGCAGTACGGTTTCGGCGTAATCGCCCGGCTTGGCTTCGTTATGGGGTGTCATGAACCACTTTGCCCTCGGTTTTTGATCGTTCGGTCAAACCTGCCATCGGGCGGGGCGGGGAGCAAGCGGCGGATCGGCCCGGTTCACGGCGCATTGTTGCGTCCCGCGGGCCGGAGTGCTTGACCTTTGTGCCCGGTTTGCGCCATTTAGCGGCAACATCACGAGCCAGGAGGATGTGTCATGGAAAAGTTCACCACGCTGACCGGGGTCGCGGCGCCGATGCCGATCATCAACATCGACACCGACATGATCATCCCCAAGCAGTACCTCAAGACGATCAAGCGCACCGGGCTCGGCAGCGCGCTGTTCTCGGAGATGCGCTACAACGACGACGGCTCGGAGAACCCGGATTTCGTGTTGAACAAGCCGGCCTATCGCGACGCCAAGATCATCGTGGCGGGCGACAATTTCGGCTGCGGCTCCAGCCGCGAGCACGCGCCCTGGGCGCTGCTCGATTTCGGCGTGAAGTGCGTGATCTCCACCAGCTTCGCCGACATCTTCTACAACAACTGCTTCAAGAACGGCATCCTGCCCAT
>CAZNHG010000300.1:0-4193 GCA_964572555.1 uncultured Devosiaceae bacterium
GTCACCGACGAGATCAAGAATTTCGTGGTCGAGGGTAATGAGGACTTCGACTTCGTGCTCGTCGAGATCGGCGGCACGGTGGGTGACATCGAGGGGCTGCCGTTCTTCGAGGCCATCCGCCAGCTGGGCAACGAACTGCCGCGCGGGGACGCGATCTATGTTCATCTCACGCTGATGCCGTTCATCCCGAGCGCGGGCGAGCTGAAGACCAAGCCGACCCAGCACTCGGTCAAGGAGCTGCGCTCCATCGGCATCGCGCCGGACATCCTGCTGGTGCGATGCGACCGGCCAATCCCGGAAAGCGAGAAGCGCAAGCTCAGCCTGTTCTGCAACGTGCGGGAGAGCGCCGTCATCCAGGCCCTCGACGTCAGCTCGATCTATGACGTGCCGGTCGCGTATCACGACGAGGGGTTGGATACCGAGGTTCTCAACGCTTTCGGCATCAAGGACGCGCCCGATCCCGAACTCAAGGCATGGCGCGAGGTGTCCGACCGCATTCACAACCCCGAAGGCGAGGTGAACATTGCCATCGTGGGCAAGTACACGGGCCTGAAGGACGCCTACAAGTCGCTTTCCGAAGCGCTGGCGCATGGCGGAATCGCCAACAAGGTCAAGGTGAACCTCAAGTGGATCGATTCCGAGATCTTCGAGCGGGACGATTCCACGCCCTATCTCGAAAGCGTTCACGGCATCCTGGTCCCCGGCGGGTTCGGCGAGCGGGGGTCGGCGGGCAAAATCAATGCGGCCCAGTTCGCACGCCAGCGCGACGTGCCGTATTTCGGCATCTGCTTCGGCATGCAGATGGCCTGCATCGAGGCGGCGCGCAATACCGCCGGAATCAAGAACGCCAGTTCCACGGAGTTCGGTCCCACCAGGGAGCCGATCGTCGGCCTGATGACCGAGTGGATGAAGGGCAACGAGGTCCAGGAGCGCACCGAGGAGACCGACCTTGGCGGCACGATGCGGCTCGGCGCGTATCCCGCGCATCTCGCGCGCGGCAGCCGGGTGGCCGACATCTACGGCGACGTTCACATCTCCGAACGCCACCGCCACCGTTTCGAGGTGAACATGGGTTACCGGAAGGTCCTGGAGGCCAACGGGCTGCTGTTCTCCGGCGTGTCGCCCGACGGCAAACTGCCCGAAATCGTGGAGCGGACGGATCATCCGTGGTTCATCGGCGTGCAATTCCATCCCGAGCTGAAATCGCGACCCTTTGAGCCGCATCCGCTATTCGCCTCGTTCATCCGCGCCGCCGTTGCGCAGAGCCGGCTGGTGTGATGGGCGACCTGGTCAACCTGCGCACGGCCCGCAAGCGCAAGAAGCGCGCCGACCGGGAAAAGCAGGCCGCGGACAACCGGATCGCGTTCGGCACGCCCAAACATCTGAAAAAGCAGAAAAACGCCGCCGAAACGCTCGATGCCAAGCGCCTCGACGGCCACAGGCGGGACGAAGCCCCAGAGGAATAGAGGGTAGGGGTGGTCGCCCCGGGCGACCACCCAGTCGCTACCGGGAGACGAGTTCGACGCGACGATTCTCCGCCCGGCCTTCGGCAGTGGCGTTGTTCGCGACGGGTGCGAGGAAGGCGACCCCGGCCGGCGTCATCCGGTTGGCGGAAATACCGTAAGCGCCCGACAACTCCTGAACGATCGCCTGTGCGCGGCGCGTCGACAGGTCCATGTTGTAGTCGAGACTGCCTTGCGTGTCGGTGTGCCCGACGACCAGGATTTCGAGGCCGGAATTGTCTTTCATCAGCTTGGCAATCTGATCGAGGGCAGGGCGGCTGCCGGGCTTGATGGCCGTCTCGTCCGTGTCGAAATGGATTCCGTAAAGAGCGATCTTGCCGGTGTCGTCGAGCGCGGTCTTCATCTGGCTCGCGTCGACCATGCGGTTTTCCATCGCGCCGTTTTCGACGGCGATCACCTGATAGAGAATGCGGCCGTTGTTGATGGTCACCAGGATCGCGACGGACGTTTCCGGATTGCCGGGTTTGGTTGCGGCGATGTAGCGGAAGTTGTCGAGATTGACCGACATGGCGGGGATGGGCAGTACCTCGGTGCCGTAGTAGCGGAAGTCGTAGCCGCCGCATTCGTCGGTCTCGCAGGTGTAGAGGAGATCGTAGCCGCCGGCCTCGAGCTGGCGTTCGAGATTGCGGGCGACTTCGAGCACCGACGGGTTCGTGCCGGCGTTGTAGGCGATGCGCACGACGCGACCTTCGAGGTGGCGGCCCTCGCCGTCGCGGTCGGCGCCGACAGGGCCGGTCGCGAGCCAGTACTCGTCAAAATTGTTCTCGTCGTAGCGGGTGATCACCGAGCCTTCGAACCGTCCGACGCCGGGATAATCGGCGCTGCCCGTCACATCATCGTCGGCAGCGAAGGCGACGCTGCTGCAAACGACAAGGGACAGGGCGGCGAGCATGGCCCAGCTGACCATCGACACGGCAGTATTGGCACGCATTGGTATCTCCATCAGTAAGTGCTTTGAGGGTTGCATCCGGTGAGACGCGGCTTGTGCGCTGCAGGTTCAAACATTTCGGCGGCCGGGCGCGACGGACACTTGAGCGTCTCCGCGCGGCCCTGATAGCTTGGTGGCCTTCACGGATCAGGAGGAACAATTGGGTAAGGTCGCGGTTATCGGGGGATCGGGGCACGTCGGAAGCTGGTTGGTGCCACAGCTGGTCGAAGCCGGGCACCAGGTCGTCAATGTCAGCCGTGGCAATGCCAAGCCGTATGTGCCGCATGCCGCCTGGGAACAGGTACGGCAAGTGGCCATCGACCGCGCGGACGAGGAGCGCGCGAGGACGTTCGGTGAGTCGATCCGCAATCTCGACGCCGACGTGGTCATCGACATGATCTGCTTCACCCGCGCCAGCGCAATCCATCTCGCCGAAGCGCTCAAGGGCGATGTGCGGCATTTCCTGCATGTCGGCACGATCTGGGTGCACGGATACAGCCTGAGCGTGCCGACGCGCGAGAGCGACCGGCGCGAGCCGTTCGGCGACTACGGCACCCAGAAATCGGAGATCGAGGACTACCTGCTGGGTGAGGCCCGGCGTGACGGCTTTCCCGCCACCATCGTGCGTCCTGGCCATATCGTCGGACCCGGCTGGGCGCCGCTCAATCCGGCGGGGCATTTCAACCCGCAGGTCTTTCACGACATCAAGGACGGCAAGGAGCTGGTCCTGCCCAATTTCGGCATGGAGACGGTGCATCACGTGCACGCAGCGGACGTGGCGCAGATGCTCATGCGCGCCATGGAGAACTGGGGCGCTTCAGTCGGCGAAGCGTTCAATGCCGTCTCTCCCGGGGCGGTTACGCTGCGCGGCTATGCCGAGGCGATGTACGAATGGTTCGGGCGCAAACCGCGCCTGAGCTTCCTGCCTTACGCGGAGTGGGCCAAGCAGCAAGCGCCGGAGGATGCCGGGGCGACCTGGGAGCACATTGCGCGCAGCCCGTGCCATTCCATCGAGAAGGCGCAGCGGCTCCTCGGCTACCAGCCGCGCTACACAAGCCTTCAAGGTGTTCAGGAAAGCGTTGCCGCCCTCATGGCGACGTAGGACGCTCAACACTTTCCTTTGTCATATCCGCGCGCTATGAAGCGCGGAATTCATTCCTTATCAGGCCCGAAAGGACGCTACTGCCCATGTCTTCCATCATCGACGTCACCGGCCGGCAGATCTTCGACAGCCGCGGCAATCCCACCGTCGAGGTCGACGTGATCCTCGACGATGGGAGCTTCGGCCGCGCTTCCGTGCCTTCCGGGGCGTCCACCGGCGCCCACGAGGCCAACGAACTGCGTGACGGCGGCGAGCGCTACATGGGCAAGGGCGTCCTCACGGCGGTGGAGAACGTCAACACGCATATCTTCAATGAAATCCAGGGGCTCGACGCGCTCGACCAGCTCACGCTCGACCGCGTGATGCGCGAACTGGACGGCACGCCGAACAAGGCCAAGCTCGGGGCCAACGCCATCCTCGGCGTCTCCCTCGCCGCCGCCCGCGCCGCTGCCGAGTCGAGCGAGCTGCCGCTCTACAAGTATCTTGGCGGGCCGTACGCTCACGTGTTGCCGGTGCCGATGATGAACATCATCAATGGCGGCGAGCACGCCGACAATCCCATCGACATTCAGGAATTCATGATCATGCCGGTGGACGCCGAGAGCCTGGCCGATGCCGTGCGCATCGGCGGCGAGGTGTT
>CAZNHG010000301.1:0-4178 GCA_964572555.1 uncultured Devosiaceae bacterium
CGACGGGGTCTGGCGCGATCACGTGCTTTACGGGCTGACGCGCGAGCGCTTCGATACGTCGCAGAAAGGCTAGAGCGCGCCGGGCTGACCTGCATTCCGCCCGGCACCCTCAAGTCTTTGGTTTGTCGCGTGTCCGAACCGAACAAGTGGGTGCCATTTTTTCTGGACACGCTTTGGAGCATTTTCCGTTCTGATCGACTCAGAACGGAAGCTCTAAGTTCTTGAGTAGTCGCGTTTTCGAACCGGACAAGTGGCGTCCACTTGTCCTGAAAACGCTCCGATGACACCAACGCTTGCCGCCCGGGGCAAAGCCCGTTACCAAGGATAAAATTTTGCGAAAAACGGGCGGAATTATCCGGGTTTATATGCGTCATCTGTTTGCCTTGGCGGTGTTCGTTCTGGTCATGCTGACCGGGCTCCTCCCCGCCGCCGCGTTCGAGGTCATCTCCGTGCCCGAGGACGTCAACGCCATCAATCTGCGGGCCGGCGCGGATGTGGAGCCGGGTGACGAGGGAAGCATTCAGGTCAGCACCAAGCCGGGCGACGACGGCATCATCCGGCGCATTGAAGTCCTGGCCGCCGAGGAGGGCACGGACCCGAACTGGGCTCTGTTCTCGCTGCGCAACGAATCCGACATCCAGCTCGAACGGCTGCTTGTCGCGCCGTATTTCCATCTGCCCGGTTCGGGCGTGATTTCCCCCGATCTCGGCGACAGCCGCATCAACGCGGTGACCGCCAGCCAGGGGCTGCGGCCCGAACGGGTGTCGGACCCGGAGGCGGACGTGTTCTCGGTCACGCTCGACCCCGGCGCGACGGTGACCTTCGTTGCCGAGATGAATTCGGATGCGCTGCCGGAACTCTATTTGTGGAAGCCGGACGCCTATCGCGACTACGTGAACTCCTTCACGCTGTTCCGGGGCACGGTGCTGGGCGTTTCGAGCCTTGCGGCGGTGTTTCTCACCATCATGTTCGTGGTCAAGGGCCGGGGCGTGTTTCCGGCCACGGCGGCGTTCGGCTGGGCGGTGCTGGCGTATCTGCTCATCGATTTCGGCATCATGGGCCGGCTGCTGGGTATCTCCAACGGTAACATGGAGCCCTTCCGCGCCGCGGCCGAGGCGGGGCTGGCGACGACGCTGTTCGGCTTTTTGTTCATATACCTCAACCTGCACCGATGGCACTTGCGGTTCGTCCACCTGGCGCTGGCGCTGATCGCGGTGTTCCTCGTCCTGTTCGGGGTGGCGTTCTTCCAGCCGGCGCTGGCGGCGACCATCGCGCGGTTCGTCCTGGCGCTTCTGGGGCTGGCGGGGCTGTTCATCGTGATCCTTCTGGCCGTGCGCGGCTATGACCGGGCGGTGCTGCTGGTGCCGACGTGGATCATCTATATCGCGTGGTTGTTCTATGGCTGGATGGTGATCACGGGACAGGTCTCCAACGACATCGCGCAGCCGGCGGTCGCCGGCGGGCTGGTGCTCATCGTCATGCTGATCGGCTTCACGGCGGTGCAGCATGCCTTCTCGGAAGGGCAGGTGAGCGTGGGCACGCTCTCGGAAGTCGAGCGGCGCGCGCTGGCGCTGACCGGGGGCGGGGATTTCGTGTTCGACTGGAACATCGACCGCGACCGGGTGAATGTCTCCGAGGAGCTGTCGACGCGTCTCGGGGAACGGCGCGGCGCGTTGCGCGGGGCGATCAAGCGCTGGCTCGACCGCATCCACCCGGAAGACCGCGATACCTTCCGCGCCGCGCTCGACACGCTTGTCGAGATGCGCCGGGGCAAGGTGAATTCCGACGTGCGGCTGGCCAACCAGGACGGCAGCTACCGCTCGTTCCGCCTGCGGGTGAAGCCGGTTCTGGGGGGCGACGGGCAGGTGACGCGGATCGTGGGCACGCTGCAGGACATTTCCGAGGAGCGGGCGGCGCGCGAGCGCCTGCTGCACGATGCGGTCAATGACAGCCTGACCGGCATGCCGAACAAGGAGCTTTTCCTCGACCGGCTGGAGCGGGCGCTGGTGCGCTCGCGCACGCAGGGCGGCAACCGGCCGGCCGTTTTCCTGATCGACATCGACAAGTTCAACGAGCTCAACGAACGGGTGGGGCTGACGGCCTCGGACTCGGTGCTGCTCGCCGCCTCGCGCCGCATTTCCCGGCTGCTGCGGCCGCTCGATACGGTCTCGCGTATCAATGGCGACCAGTTCGCGGTGATCCTGACCTCGGAGGACGGAGTGAGCCGGATCGCGGAAGTGGCCGAACAGATCCGCAAGGCGCTGCGCGCGCCGTTCAATCTCGGGGACCGCGACCTGACGGTGACCGTTTCCATCGGCATCACCATTTTCGACAACTCGAGCGCCGCGGCGCCTGATGTGCTGCGCGACGCGGAGCTGGCGATGTACTACGCCAAGCGGCAGGGCGGCGACCGGATCGAGGCCTATCGCGCCTCGGCGCGTTCCATCGCCGCCTATGCGCGCACCTCCGAGGAGGACCTGGCGCGGGCCCTCAAGAACGAGGAGCTGCGCGTCGACTTCCAGCCGGTGGTGGACATTCACTCCAACCAGATCGCCGGGGCCGAGGCGCTGATGCGCTGGCATCACGGCTCGCGCGGGGTCGTGGGGCCGGAGGAGTTCATTCCGCTGGCCGAGCGCACGGGGCAGATCGACAAGATCGGCAAGCTCGCCTTCGAGCAGGCGGCCCGGCAGGCCGAGACCTGGCGGATGGCGTTCAACCTCAAGGACGAGTTCTTCGTTTCCGTGAACCTGTCGCCGCGCCAACTCTCCAACGAGAACATGCTCTCGGAGATGAAGACGCTGGTGAGCCAGCACATGCCGGTGGTCAAGCACATCAAGCTCGAGATCACCGAAGCCCAGGTGATGGCCAATCCCGAGCACTCCGCCTATGTGCTCGACACGCTGCGCACGATGGGGCTGGGGCTGGCGCTCGACGATTTCGGCACGGGGTATTCCTCGCTGTCGTACCTGCACCGCTTTCCGTTCGACACGATCAAGCTGCCCGCGCCGTTCGTGCAGATTGGCGACCAGGCGCAACAGGCGCACACCCAGGTGCCCATCATCCGTTCCGTCGTCCAGCTCGCCAGCGAACTGTCGCTGATGGTGGTGGCGGAAGGCGCCGAGACCGAGGAGGAAGTCGAACGCCTGCGCCAGCTCAACTGCCGCTACGCCCAGGGGTTCGCACTGGGCGCCGCCATGAGCGGCGACGAGATGCACCGGCGGCTGGCGGCGCAGTTCGCCAAGAGGTAGGGGCATGCGTGCGGCGCCTGCCAGCGGGCAGGCCATTGCCGTGATGTGCTTCGGCGTTTTCTGCCTGGTGCTCAACGATGCGCTGGGGAAGTGGCTGGTGGCGAGTTATCCGCCGGTGCAGATGATCTTCGTGCGCAATCTTCTGGCGTTGCCGATGATCGCGGCGGTGATCGTGCTGCGGCGGGCGCCCGGCGGGTTCACGACGCGGCATGTGCGCGTGCACGCCCTGCGCGGGCTGCTGATGGTGGCCGCGGCCTATTGCCTGTTCTCGGGGCTCCGGGTGCTGCCGCTTGCCGAAGTCACGGCGCTGGGGTTCACCACCCCCATCTTCATCACCGCGCTGTCGGTGCCTTTGTTGCGCGAGCCGGTGGGCTGGCGGCGCTGGGCTGCGGTGCTCGTGGGCTTTGTCGGCGTGTTGATCGTCCTGCGCCCCGGCGCGGCGACGTTCCAGCCGGCATCGCTGTTCATCATCGCCACGGCGTTCCTTTACGCCCTGTTCCTCATCGCGGCGCGCTGGATCGGGCGTCAGGAGAGCTTTTTCACCATGATGTTCTTCGTGATGCTGTTCCCGGTCATCTATGCCGGTCCGCTCGCCGCGCTCGACTGGCATGCCATCGCGCCCGACCACTTCGCGCTGTTCATGGGCATGGCCGCTTGCGGCCCCCTCGGCATCACCCTTATCGGCCATGCCTTTCGCCTCGCCCCGGCCGCGGCGGTGGCGCCGTTCGACTATACCTCGCTGGTCTGGGCGAGCCTGTTCGGCTGGTTGATGTGGGGCGAGTTGCCCGACGCGTGGACCTATGCCGGCGCGGCGGTGATCATCGCCGGGGGCGTCTATATTCTCCTCAGGGAGACCAAGAGGGCTAGAGTTTGAATGGTCGCGTATTCGCTTGCGCGGACCTTCGGTTCGAACCGAACAAGTGGTGTCCG
>CAZNHG010000302.1:0-4129 GCA_964572555.1 uncultured Devosiaceae bacterium
CGACGATCTGGATTCCCGGTGGTCGCGCCGGTTAAGCGAAAAACCGGATTCCACTCTTTCGCCCGGCGCTCCAATAGACCAAAGCATCGGCGGTTTCAGGGACGCGGCGGGATGCCACACTTGTGTTCACAAGCGCGTCTTTTTTGTGCGCACGGCGTCGGGTGAAACGCCCGCACGCCGGTGATGTCATGCGGTTTCGTATGGAGCGGAGCCGGGCGGAGCGTGCCCTATTTGCGCCCGGAAAATGCTTCGGTACGCCAAATTTTTTCCGGTATCCCCTTTGAAAACGGTGACTTGGCGGCATATATTCCCGGTCGAACACATCGCATCGAAAACAGCCCGGTCGGCGCGCATCTCGTTGGCGCACCATTGGGCGTCATCTCTTATTTTGAGCTATCAGGCGGGGTCGGCACGCAGCGACCTGCCTATCCCCGTCGGTAGCCGGCAACAGAAGAACACATGGAACCAAAGCTTACCGTAAAGGACGTATACAAGGTTTTCGGCGACTCACCGGACGAGGCGCTGAACCTCCTGCAGCAAGGCAAGACCAAGGAAGAGATTTTCGAGCAGACGGGGCAGACCGTCGGCGTTCAGAACGCCAACTTCACGGTGGACGAAGGTCAGATCTTCGTGGTGATGGGCCTGTCGGGCTCGGGCAAGTCGACCCTCGTACGCATGCTCAACGGCCTGATTCCGCCGACCTCGGGACATGTCACCATCGACGATGACGAGGTGACGGGCACAACCATGGAACAGTTGCGCAAGATTCGCCGCGACAAGATTTCCATGGTCTTCCAGCATTTCGCGCTGTTCCCGCACAAGACCGTGGCCGAGAACGTGGCCTACGGCCTCAAGGTCAAGGGAATCCCTGCCGCCGAGCGGCGCAAGGCGGCCATCGAAGCGCTGGAACAGGTGGGCCTTGCGCCCAATGCCGACAGCCTTCCCTCCGAGCTTTCCGGCGGCATGCAGCAGCGTGTGGGCCTTGCCCGCGGTCTGGCGACGAATCCGCAGATCCTGCTGATGGACGAGCCGTTCAGCGCGCTCGATCCGCTTATCCGCCGGGAGATGCAGGAAGAGCTTCTGAACCTGCAGCGCACGCTGAAAAAGACCATCATCTTCATCACTCACGACCTCAACGAGGCCCTGATCCTGGGCGATCAGATCGCCATCATGAAGGATGGGCACTTCGTGCAGCAGGGCACGGCGCAGGAGATCGTCGCGGAGCCGGCGGACGATTATGTCAGCGCGTTCGTTGCGGATATCGACCGCAGCCGCGTGTTCACGGTGCAACACGTCTCGGCCGATCCATCGGCGCTCAAGCTGGGCACCGACACGGCCGCGACGGCGTTTGCCAAGATGGAAGAGCTCAACCGCAACGCGCTATACGTGCTCGACGGCAAGAAGATCGCCGGCATCGTCACCTATCAGGATCTCACGGCCGCCGACCGCGAAGCGCACAAGGACATCGACCTCAAGGACGTGCTGACGACCGAGTATCCGTCGGTGTTCGGCGATGCGCAGCTCTATGAGCTGTACGGGCCGGCGAGCAGCGGCCTGCCGATCGCGGTGGTCGATCACAAGCAGCGCCTGGTCGGCGTCGTCGAATCCGAGGACGTGTTCGCCCAACTGTCGGGCGATGACCAGCAGAACGAGGGCTCCGATTCCGCAGCCGAGGTCGCCGAGGCCAGGTAGGCGCGTCCGGAGTCCGATACCCAGGTTTTCGAGGAGATAGCTGTGTACAGCCCATCCGACATTTTCACGATCCCGCTCGACGATTGGATCAACACCGTGGTGCGTGACTGGATCGTTCCGAATTTCCGTCCGTTCTTCCAGACGTTACAGGTCCCCGTTAGCGGGGTTCTTGAAGGGCTCGACGCGTTCTTCGCCTTCGTGCCCATGGTCGTTTTCACGCTCGTGGCCGCCCTGATCGCATGGCGTGTGGCCGGGCGCGGCGTAGCGATCTTCACGGTGATCGGCCTGCTCTTCATCGACATACTCGGCCTGTGGCCGGAGACGATGACGACGTTCTCGATGATCCTGACGTCGGTGTTCTTCTGCACCATCATCGGCGTGCCGCTGGGAATCCTGGCGGCGGGTCACGACCGCATGTGGGGGATCACGCGGCCGATCCTGGACATCATGCAGACCATCCCGCCCTTCGTTTACCTGGTGCCTATCGTCATGCTGTTCGGTGTCGGCATGGTCCCCGGCATCATCGCGACGATCATCTTCGCGCTGCCGCCGATCATTCGCCTGACCAATCTGGGCATTCGCAACGTGCGGGGCGACCTGATCGAGGCCGCCGAGGCCTTCGGCTCGTCCCCCTGGCAGATGCTGTGGGAAGTGCAGTTCCCGCTGGCCCTGCGCACCATCATGGCCGGCCTGAACCAGACCCTGATGCTGTCGCTGTCCATGGTGGTGATCGCCGCCCTGATCGGCGCCGGCGGGCTTGGACTGACCGTCTATACCGGTCTGGGGCGGCTCGACGTGGGCGGGGCCACGATCGGTGGTATCGGCATCGTGCTGCTGGCCATCATCCTCGACCGTATCACGCAGGCCCTGGGCGAGCAGAATTCGACCAATCCCGTTTCGCTCCGCCGGGTCCTTGCGTCCTTCTTCCGCTTCCGGCGTCAGCCGGAAAGCGAGACCGAGAAGGCGGGGTAAAACCCGCCTGGGGCAGGGAGCCTATAGCGGCCCCCTCGTCCTGAAACTGCGGGCATCAAGGCCCGTGAAAACCGAAACAGAAAAAGGAGACGTCGCAACCATGTTCAGTCTCAAGAAAACCGTTCCGGCTCTGGCCGCTGCTGTTGCTCTTAGCGCGACCTCTGTCGGCGCCGCCGTGGCACAGGACATGCCGGGCGAAGGGACGACCGTTAACCTGGCCCGCGCCACCTGGGATACGGGCTGGTTCCACACCGAAATCTACAAGCAGATGCTCGAAGAGCTCGGCTATTCGGTTGAAGGCCCGACCACGCTCGACAATCCGCCGTTCTACCAGTCGGTCGCCCAGGGCGACGTCGACGCCTGGGTCAATGGCTGGTTCCCGCTGCACAACACCTATCGCAGCACGTTCGAGAGCGGCGCCGAGATTGTCGGTGCGGTCGCCGAGGGCGGCGCGCTCGAGGGCTATCTCGTGAACAAGTCCGCGGTCGAGGAATTCGACATTCAGACGCTCGAGGACTTCAAGCGTGACGAAGTCAAGGAAGCGTTCGACCGCAATGGCGACGGCAAGGCCGATCTGGTCGCCTGTCCGCCGGGCTGGGGGTGCGAGGTCAACATCGAGCATCACCTCGATGCCTACGATCTGCGTGACCACATCAACCCGATCAAGGCCGGCTACTCCGCTTCGATGGCGGACGCCGTGGCGGCCTACGAGGGCGGCGAGAACATCCTGTTCTACACCTGGACGCCGAACTGGACCGTCAACGAGTTGGCCCCTGGTGAAGACGTGATGTGGATCGAGGTTCCGGAAGTGAATCTGCCCGAGGATATGGCCGATCTCGAAGACGCGGCCACGCTCGAGGGCGTCGATGGCTGCGTTGCCGATCCGTGCACGCTCGGCTTCCCGGCGAACGACATCGTTCCGGTCGTGAACTCGGAGTTCCTGAGCAACAACCCGGCCGCGGCCAAGCTGTTCGAGGTTGCCTCGATTCCGCTTCCGGCCATCTTTGCGCAGAACGCGGAGATGAATGCGGGCGCCGACAGCGCCGAGGATATCGCCAACCAGGCCTCGACCTGGATCGAGAACAACCGCGACACCGTCGACGGCTGGCTCGAAGAGGCGCGTGCCGCCGCTGCCGAGTAAGCGATCCGCTTACAATGAATTTCGGGACCGGGCTCCGTGTGAGCCCGGTCTTTTTTTGCGTGGTGGCTGAACCGGTTGCATGGCCCACACGGAGCGTTGCCAAGATGCCGTAACTATCGGATAGTCGATTTCGCATTCATACACAGGGGCGTGCGGCAGCCGCCCGGCGAAGAGGTGTGGAGATAATTCATGGAACAGATTTCGGAACAACTGGGCGTTTTCGGCCCGCTGATCGTCAGGGCCGTGCAGGCGCTCATCTTTCTCATCGTTGGCTGGATCGTGGCGAGCGCGCTGAGTGCCTTGGTGCGCTCGCGGGTGACGAGC
>CAZNHG010000303.1:0-4071 GCA_964572555.1 uncultured Devosiaceae bacterium
TCAGCGCCACGAAGGCATCCATGTCCCCGTCCGGTACGGCATCGCCACCGATGAAATGCTGTTCGCGGATCACCTGCCGGCCCGGCTCCGCCCGGACCGCATGGCCACGCCGCGCCAGCTCTGCCAAAAGCGCCGACTTGCCGCCGCCCGAGCAGCCCGACAACACGACGAACCGTTCAGTCTGGTTCGCCACGGCGTCTGGCCTGTAGCCGTCTTCGTCGGAAACGGGATCGTGCATGGATCACCTCCTCATGCGTTGATCGGGCACGTGATGCGCCCGGACGGGAAATCGTGAAACGGGGAAACCGGCGTGCCGCACGCATAACGCGTCACGCCGCCGCAGCGGGGCGCGCCGGCCGGTCAAGCTGCTTGAATCGCCTCTTTATTTCGCTCCCGCACCCGGCATACTGGGACGCATGGAACCACCTGCCGCCCGACCCGTCCGCCTGCGCGTTGCCAGCTACAATGTACGCAAATGCATCGGCCTCGACCGGCGGCGCGTCCCCGAGCGGGTGCTGGCGGTGGTCAACGATCTGGATGCCGACGTCGTCGCCCTGCAGGAGGCCGACCGGCGCCTGGGGCAACGCCCCACCGCGCTGCCACCCGGGATGATCACCGAGTTGACCGATTTCGTGCCCGCCGACCTCGCCGAGAACGATGTCAGCCTGGGCTGGCACGGCAATGCCGTTCTGGTGCGCAAGGGCCTCGTCATCGGCGACACCGTCCGGCTCGAGCTCCCCTCGTTCGAGCCGCGCGGCGCGGGCATGGTCGATCTTGAGCATGACGGCCATCCGGTGCGCATCGTCGCCACCCATCTCGGGCTCACCCGCCGCCATCGCCGCCAGCAACTCGAGGCCATCACCGACGACCTGTCGGGCCGCGACCCGCGCCCCACGATCATCATGGGCGACTTCAACGAATGGTCGCACCAGCGCGGGCTCGAACCCCTCGAGGACGGTTTTGTCGTCCATGCGCCGGGCCGCAGCTTTCACGCCGCCCGGCCGGTCGCCGCCCTCGACCGCTTTGCCGCCAGCCCGGGCCTCAAGCTCGTCAATTCCGGCGTCTACAGGCGCGGCGCCGCGCTGCTCGCCTCCGACCATCTGCCGGTCTGGGCCGATTTCGTGCACGTGTGAGTGTGTGCCCGCCGGGGCTTGCGGCATGCGGTGGTGCGCAGTACGTCTGATATCATGGAAATTGCCGGCACACCGCAGATCGGGCCCGTCATCAACCGGGAGCGCAAGGCGCGCCGGCTGACGCTCGAACAGCTCGCCGAGCGTTCCGGCGTCTCGCGCTCCATGCTCAGCCAGATCGAGCGCGGCGAGGCCAATCCCACATTCGCTGTGCTGTGGAGCCTGACGCGCGCCCTCGGCGTCGAGCTGTCGGACCTGGTGTCGGGCACCGTCCCCTCCGAGGCCGGCGCCGTCGTCGAAATCGTCAGCGTCGCACATACGCCGGAACTCCTCAGTAGTGACGGGGCATGCCGCCTGTCGATCCTCAGTCCGCCCGAACTGGCCGGCCGCACCGAATGGTACCGTGTCGAGATGGCATCGGGCGGCAGCCTCGAGTCCGCGCCCCACGCGGCCCGGACCATGGAGCACCTGACCGCGCTCGAAGGGGAGTTTGCCATCGAAAGCGGCGGCACCGCCCGTCCCGTCGCAACGGGGGAGACCGCGCGCTACAGGGCCGACGTGCCGCACCGCATCGCGAACAGCTCGAACACCCCGGCAACGGGCCTGCTGGTCGTCCTGTTCGCTTAGAGCGTTTTCAGAACGGAAGAGCTCTAGAATTCCGGTAAGTTTGACAAAATTCCAATTTACTGGAATTTTGACGGCGAAAGGAATCTGCCTCATGGATACCGATCTCGACCGAAGCTGCCAGTCCAGACTGG
The DNA here is from genome assembly GCA_964572555.1 of uncultured Devosiaceae bacterium. Taxonomy (GTDB): domain Bacteria; phylum Pseudomonadota; class Alphaproteobacteria; order Rhizobiales; family Devosiaceae; genus CAZNHG01. Next base: position 1,889 of record CAZNHG010000303.1, read on the forward strand.
CCGACCTGCGCGCCCAGGGCCTCGAAAAGCGCGAACGCCTGATCGCCTCGCCCCAGAGCGGGCGCATCACCGTCGCCACACCTCAGGGCGAGCGCGTCTATATCAATCTGTGCGCCAATAACTATCTCGGCCTCGCCGACCACCCCGACATCGTCGCGGCGGCGAAGGAGGGGATGGACGGGTTTGGCTTCGGCATGGCCTCAGTCCGCTTCATCTGTGGCGCGCAGACGCTGCATCGCGAGCTCGAACAGCGTATCGCCCGCTACCTCGGCAAGCAGGACGCGGTCCTGTTCGCGGCCTGCTTCGACGCCAATGCCGGCGTGTTCGAAACCCTGCTCGGCGAAAACGACGCCATCATCTCGGACCAGCTCAACCACGCCTCGATCATCGACGGCGTGCGCCTGTGTAAGGCCAAGCGCTACCGCTTCTCGAACGGCGACATGAACGAGTTGGAGGACGCTCTGAAAAAGGCCGATGCCGCCGGCGCCAAACTCACGCTGGTCGCCACCGACGGCGTTTTCTCCATGGACGGCTATCTCGCCGACCTCGAAAATATCTGCGCCCTCGCTGACAAATACGGCGCTGCCGTCCTCGTCGATGACTGCCACGCCACCGGCCATCTCGGCGAGAAGGGCAGGGGCACGCCCGCCCTCACGGGCGTGGGCAACCGCGTCGATATCCTCACGGGCACCCTCGGCAAGACGCTCGGCGGCGGCATGGGCGGTTTTATCGCCGCTAGCCAGCCCGTCATCGACCTGCTGCGCCAGCGCGCGCGCCCCTATCTGTTCTCGAACAGCTTGGCCCCATCCGTCGCTGCAGGCGCCCTCAAGGCCATCGAGATCGCCGAAGCCGCCGATGACCTGCGTGACAAGCTGCAGCGCAACACCGCGCGCTTCCGCAAGGGGCTGACCGAGGCGGGTTTCGATCTTCTCGAAGGCGAAACGCCCATCATCCCCGTCATGCTCTACGATGCGCAGAAAGCGCAGGATATGGCCGCCGAACTCGACACGCGCGGCATCTATGTCGCCGGCTTTTTCTATCCTGTCGTGCCCCAGGGCCGGGCCCGTATCCGCACCCAGATGTCCGCGGCCCTCGACGACACCGACATCGATACCGCCATCACCGCCTTCGCCGACGCCGGCAAGGCGGTCGGCATCATCTAGGGAGGGCGGAGCGATGAAAGCGCTGTCCAAGGAACGCGCCGAGCCGGGCATCTGGATGATCGACGCCGCGGTGCCCGAAATCCGGCCCGACGACGTGCTCGTGCGGGTCCGCAAGACCGGCATCTGTGGCACGGACGTGCACATATATAACTGGGACGAGTGGGCGCAAAAGACCGTGCCCGTGCCCATGATCACCGGCCACGAATATGCCGGCGAGATCGCCGCGGTGGGCGCAGAGGTGACCCATCTCCGGGTTGGTCAGCGCGTCTCGGGCGAGGGACATGTCGTCGGCATGAACTCCCGTGCCAGTCGCGCCGGCAAGTATCACCTCGATCCCGACACGAAAGGGATCGGCGTCAACCTCCCCGGCGCCTTCGCGGAATACGTCAGGGTACCTGCCTTCAACATCGTGCCGCTGCCCGACACGATCAGCGACGATATCGGCGCCATTCTCGATCCGCTGGGCAATGCGGTGCACACCGCGCTCGCCTTCGATCTCGTGGGCGAGGACGTCATCATCACGGGCGCCGGGCCCATCGGCATCATGGGCGCCGCCGTCGCCCGCCGCGTGGGCGCGCGCCATATCGTCGTTACCGACGTCAACGCCGACCGCCTCGCCCTCGCCGGCGCAGTCGCGGATATCCGCCCCGTCGACGTGACCAAGGAAGATCTCAACGACGTCATGGACGAGTTGCACATGAAGGAGGGCTTCGACGTCGGCCTGGAGATGAGCGGCGCCCCCGCCGCGCTCGACCAGATGATCGATCACGTCGTCATGGGGGGGCGCATCGCGCTGCTCGGCGTGCCGGCCAGACCCTTCGTCTTCGACCTGTCGCGGGTCGTGTTCCGCATGGTCACGCTCAAGGGAATCTACGGCCGCGAGATGTTCGAGACCTGGCACAAGATGCTGGCCATGCTGGAATCGGGGCTCGATGTATCGAAGGTCATCACCCACCGCTATGCGGCCGACGCTTACGGCGAAGCCTTCACCGTCGCGGCGGGCGGCAGCGCGGGCAAGGT
>CAZNHG010000304.1:0-4021 GCA_964572555.1 uncultured Devosiaceae bacterium
GGCCGACATAGCCGACCTCGGTGAACTTGGTCGCCTCGACCTTGACGAAGGGCGCCCCGGCCAGCCGCGCCAGGCGGCGCGAGATCTCGGTCTTGCCCACGCCGGTGGGCCCGATCATCAGGATGTTCTTGGGGCTGACCTCGCTGCGCAGGTCGTCCGCCAGCTGCTGGCGCCGCCAGCGGTTCCTGAGCGCAATCGCCACGGCGCGCTTGGCGTCCGACTGCCCGACAATGAACCGGTCGAGTTCGGAAACGATCTCGCGCGGGGAATACTCGGATTCGTACATGGGTTTCAGCTTCTCAACGTCTTGATATCGTGAACGCGGGCGGTGCCCGCATGGATCACGCGCCGGTGTCGATGGTCTCGACCGTGATGGAATCGTTGGTGTAGACACAGATGCGCGCGGCGATCTCCATCGCCTTGCGGGCGATCGCCTCGGCGTCCATGTCGGTGTCCTGCAGCGCCATTGCCGCCGAGAGGGCGTAGTTGCCGCCCGAGCCGATGGCGGTGACGCCGAAATCGGGTTCGAGCACGTCGCCCGTACCGGTCAGAACCAGCGAATCGGTCCTGTTCGCCACGATCATCATCGCCTCGAGGCGGCGCAAATACCGGTCGGTCCGCCAGTCCTTGGCGAGCTCGACGCAGGCGCGCATCAATTGATCGGGGTATTGCTCGAGCTTGCCCTCGAGCCGCTCGAACAGGGTGAAGGCATCGGCCGTCGCACCGGCGAAACCGCCGATCACCCTGCCGCCCGCCAGGCGCCGCACCTTGCGCGCCCCGTGCTTCATCACCGTGTGTTCGAGGGAAACCTGTCCATCGCCCGCGATAACGACCTTGTCGCCCTTGCGCACCGACACGATGGTCGTCCCGTGCCAGCCGGGAAACTGGGTGCCTTGATCGGCCATACTCAAATTCACTCCTGTTCGGCGTCTGGATATCAGCCCGCGCGTGCCCCGCCACGCTTTCACGCCGCATCGGCGGGACACCCCATATTTAGGGCGTGTGGCGGCGAATGCAATGTGAAGGCCCTGTTAGCCTTTTGCCCGCATCATGAAGCTGGTAAACAGCAGCGCGCCGATACCCGGCGGGGAGACCTGAAATCATGCGTACCGCGGAGATCGCCCGCACCACCAACGAGACCGATATCGCCGTCAGCGTCAATCTCGACGGCACGGGCACGCACGACATGGCCAGCGGCATCGGGTTCCTCGATCACATGCTCGACCAGCTGGCGAAGCACTCCCTGATCGACATGACGGTCAAGGCGAAGGGCGATCTGCACGTCGACTTCCACCACACCGCTGAGGATATCGGCATCGCGCTCGGCCAGGCCGTCAGGCAGGCGCTCGGCGACAAGACCGGCATCCGCCGCTATGCGAGCGCCGACCTCGCCATGGACGGCACGCTCTCGCGCGTCGCGCTCGATGTCTCGGGCCGGCCCTTCCTCGTCTGGCGGGTGGAATTCAGCCAGGGCAAGATCGGCGAGATGGATACCGAGCTGTTCCGCGAGTGGTTCCAGGCCTTCGCCATGCATGCCGGCATCACCCTGCATGTCGAGACATTCTACGCCGACAACAACCACCACATCGCCGAAAGCTGCTTCAAGGCGCTGGCCCGCGCCCTGCGCGACGCGGTCGAGATCGACCCGCGCGCCGCCGACGCGGTGCCCTCGACCAAGGGAACGCTGTAGGGGTTGCAGGCGGACCGCCGCGATCGGCGCCACGCCCCCACCGATTCCCTTTAACTCCGCGCCGCTTTGGGCTAATCAGGCCCGGCAAGGAGCAAAGTCGATGGCCGTTTATCAGGTTTTCATCAGCCCGCGCGGCGCGCGCAACCCACAGGCGGAATCGGGCGCGGTGTTCATCCCCGACCGGTTTTCCTGGGGTGCGGCGCTTCTGCCGCCGGTCTGGGCCATGCTGCACGGGCTGTGGCTGGAGCTGGTCATCTGGGTCGCCGGCATGATCGTGCTCGGCGCGCTGGCGCCGGTCCTGGGGGACACGGCGGTCTTCTGGACCTATGTGCTTGCCTCGGTGCTCATCGGCGCCGAGGCCGCCGGAATCCGCGCGTCCAACCTGCGCCGGCGCGGCTATTTCGGGGGCGGCGACATCATCGCGGGCAGCATCGATCTCGCCGAGATGCGCTGGATCCGCTCCGGAGACGCGCTGTGAGTGAAACCGTCGCCATCATCGACTACGGCTCGGGCAACCTGAAGTCCGCCGCCAAGGCATTCGAGCGTGCCGCCGCGGAGCTCGCCACCCCGCCGGTCATCGCGGTCACCGACGACCCCGAACGCGTGCGCGCCGCCGACCGCGTCGTCCTGCCCGGCGTCGGTGCCTTCGGCGATTGCCGCGCCGGATTGCTCGCCATAGACGGCATGGGCGAGGCGCTCGCGGAAGCCGTGATCGAAGCCGCCAGACCTTTCCTCGGCATCTGTGTCGGCATGCAGCTGATGGCCGAAAGGGGGCTGGAAAAGGGCGAATATGCCGGTTTCGGCTGGATTCCGGGCGCTGTCGAGATCGTCAGGCCCAACGATCCCTCCCTCAAGGTGCCCCATATGGGCTGGAACACCATCCGCATCGAAAAGCCGCACCCGCTGTTTGCCGGCATCGCCGACGGGCCGGAGGGCTGGCACGCCTATTTCGTGCATTCCTACCAGCTCGCCGCGGCCGATCCGGAAACCGTGCTCGCCACCGCCGACTATGGCGGCCCGATCACTGCGGCCGTGGGGCGGGCCAACATGGCCGGCACCCAGTTCCATCCCGAAAAGAGCCAGACGCTCGGGCTGGCGCTGATCGGCAATTTCCTGAGGTGGACACCGTGATCCTCTTCCCCGCCATCGATCTCAAGGACGGCCAGTGCGTGCGCCTCAAGCTGGGCGACATGGACCAGGCGACAGTGTTCAACGATTCCCCGGGCGCGCAGGCGAAGGCCTTTGCCGCGCAGGGGTTCGAATACCTGCACGTCGTCGATCTCAACGGCGCGTTCGCGGGCACCAGTGTCAACGGCGCGGCGGTGGATGCCATTCTCGACGCGGTCGACATTCCCGTCCAGCTCGGCGGCGGCATTCGCACCATGGCCGACATCGAGAGCTGGCTCGACAAGGGGCTGGCGCGCGTGATCCTGGGAACGGTCGCGGTGCGCGATCCAGAGCTGGTCATAAACGCCTGCAAGCGGTTCCCCGGGCGCATCGCGGTCGGGATCGACGCGCGCGGCGGGAAGGTGGCCGTCGAGGGCTGGGCCGAGACCTCCGAACTCGATGCCAGCGAACTGGCCCGCCGCTTCGAGGGCGCAGGGGTGGCGGCGATCATCTATACCGACATCGACCGCGACGGCGTTCTCAAGGGCATCAACTGGCAATCGACGCTGGAGCTGGCCCGGTCCACGACCATCCCCGTCATCGCCTCGGGCGGGCTCGCCTCGATGGATGATATCGAGGTCATGACGCGTCCGGAGATGCAGATCCTCGAGGGCGCGATCTCGGGCCGGGCGCTTTATGACGGCCGCATCGAGCCGGAAGCGGCGCTCGCCCGCCTCAAGGCGGCCTGATTTTACGGGACAAGGAACCCGCACCATGACCCTCAAGACCCGTCTCATTCCCTGCCTCGACGTCCATGACGGGCGCGTCGTCAAGGGCGTCAACTTCGTCGATCTCGTCGATGCCGGCGATCCGGTCGAGGCGGCCATGGCCTATGACGCGGCCGGGGCGGACGAATTGTGCTTTCTCGACATCTCCGCCAGCCACGAGGGCCGCGACACCATTCTCGACGTCGTCGCGCGCACGGCCCAACACTGCTTCATGCCGGTGACAGTGGGCGGCGGCGTGCGCATCACCGAGGATATCCGCAAGCTGTTGCTGGCCGGGGCCGACAAGGTCGCGATCAATACCGCGGCGGTGAAGGACCCCGACTTCGTGGACCGCGCCGCCGGCAAGTTCGGCGACCAGTGCATCGTCGTCGCCATCGACGCCAAGCGGACCGGTGACGGTAAATGGGAGATCTTCACCCATGGCGGGCGCACCGAA
>CAZNHG010000305.1:0-4018 GCA_964572555.1 uncultured Devosiaceae bacterium
GGTCCCCAAAAACCGGATCGCTTTCGGTTGGAGTATTCCGGGGAGCAGAGCACTTGGCCGCGCCGGGTCGACAACGTTGCATGCGATAGCCCTGTGGTGGGGCAAGGGCCTATCCCTCGATGGCATTTGCTGTCGATGCCGGGATGCAGGCCGGCACCGATTTCCTCAGAGCGAATATTTCTCGAGGGTCGCCGCGACCTGCCGGTCCTGTTCGGGGTCTGGCAATAGTGCGGGCTGGCGCGAGGCGCCGACGGAGTGGTCCCGCACCCAGAGCGCGCGTTTCACCATGGCTGGCGGATAGCCCAGTTCGTAGAGGTCGGTGCGGAAATCCGCATAGGTTTTCTGCGCTTCGGCGGCTCCGGCGTCGTCGCCCGCGTTGACGCAGGATACGATGCGCGCGAGGACCTCGGGCATGACGTTGCCCAGGCCCGAGATGCAGCCCCTGGCGCCGTTCGTCAGCGCCCAGTGCACGAGATGGTCGGGGCCGGAGTAGACCGCGAACCCGTCCTCCTCGCGCCCGATTGCCATGTAGGCTTCCAGCGTCTCCTGCGCTCCGCCGGAATCCTTTATCCCGGCGATGTTCCCGTGTTTTGCCAGCTTGCGTGCCGTCTCGGGCTCGATGTGGTTCTGGGTGCGGGCGGGAATGTCGTAGAGATAAACCGGGGTCGAAACGGCATCGGCCACGGACGAAAAATGCCGGATCAACCCGTCCTGCGTGCAGGCGATGAAGTAGGGTGTGATGACGGCGATACCGTCCACGCCGATCCGGTCGAACTCGCGGGCCAGAAGGGTTGTCTCGAAAGTCGCGGGCATGCCTGCGTTCACGATGACCCGGGCCCGGCCGTCCACTTCCTCGACGACCTCGGCGCACAAGCGCACCTTTTCGCCGAAGGTCAGGGCCGAGAAGTCGCCGTTGGTGCCGGCGCACATGATGTTGTTGCCCGCCGCGACCTGGCGGCGGACCTGGGCGCGCGTGGCGGCGAAGTTTATGGTCTCGTCGTCGTTGAAGCAGGTAACAAGGGCGACGAACGCTTCTTTTCGGTCGGTCATCTCGGAATCCGTTCCTGATATGTCGGTGTCTGTCACGAAGCCGCGCCGCCGCGCGCCGCGCCGGTCATCCGTGCCGCGTAATCGAGCGCGGAGAGCATGTTGACGTGGTTCGCCTTGCCCATGCCGGCGATGTCGAAAGCGGTGCCGTGATCGACCGAGCAGCGATCGATCGGAAGGCCGAGCGATACGTTGACCGCCGTGTCGAAGGCAACCAGCTTGATCGGGATGTGACCCTGGTCGTGATACTGCGCGATAACCAGGTCGAAGCCGCCCTGGTAGGCGCGGTGATACACCGTGTCGGCCGAAATCGGCCCCTGCACGTCGATGCCCTCGGCCTGCGCGGCAGCCACGGCGGGGGCAACACTGTCGTCGTCCTCCGTTCCGAACAGGCCGTTTTCGCCGCAGTGCGGATTGATGCCCGCCACGGCGATGCGCGGGTTTTCAAGTCCCATGCGTTTCAGGTGGCGGTGCCCCGTGCGCACGGTTTCCAGAATCCGTTCCGTCGTGGCCCTGCCGATTGCATCCTTCAGCGAAACGTGCGTCGAGACATGTACGACGTTCAGCCGCTCCGACGCCAGCAGCATCCATGAGGACTTCGACCCGGTGAGATGCGCGAGCATTCCGGTGTGCCCGTCATAGTGGTGCCCGGCGGCATTCAGCGCTTCCTTGTTGATCGGGGCGGTGACGATACACGAGGCCGCACCCGACATGGTCTTTTCCACGGCATGCTCGATATAGCGGAAAGACGCCTCGCCGCAGGCCGGGCTCAGAACGCCGAACTCGCCGGGAAGGCCGTCGACGGGAACATGGTCGACACGGATGCCGTCGCCGGTATCGTCGGGCGCAATCAGGGGCAGGTCAACGTCGCAGACCCTCGCCGCGCGTTCGATCGTGTCCCTGTCGCCGATCACCACGGCCGATTTGCGCAGGGCTGCCGGGCTTTCCGCCAGCGCCTTGACCGTCACCTCCGCACCGACACCGGAAGGGTCGCCCATGGTGATGACAATTGGATCGGTCATGAAAGATCTCCGCTTGGCGAGTGTGTTGCGCTCCAGTTTAACCTATAGGTAAATAGGTCGCAACTTTCTCTGTCGTATGAACCACATATCGGTAGAAGTCCCTTATATGATTTGGCTTTGCAGCGTGATCAAATATGTAATAAACTTTACAACATGTGCGCTGCGAAACCCGATATGCCCGAAATGCTGTTGGTCGCCGACGACCTGACGGGCGCGCTCGATTCGGCGGTGGCGTTTGCCGGAGGGGGGCAAACCGTTCTGGTGGCGCGGAAAATCGAAGCGGTTCCGGCCGTCCTGAAGCGCCAGCCAGACATCATGGCGGTCAACACGGCAAGCCGTGAGATTGCGCCTGACCAGGCGGGAGTCCGCGTGCGCTCCGCGGTCGAACACGTCGATTTGTCACGAATCCCCCGCATCATGAAGAAGGTCGACTCGCGCCTGAAGGGCAATGTCGGGCCGGAAACGGAGGTTCTGGCCGGGATGTGCGGCGCGAACCGTGTGATTGCGGCGCCGGCCATCCCCGATATGGGCCGCAAGGTCAAAGGGGGACTCCTGTTCGGATCGGGCATGCAAGGCAGCGTGAAGATACGGGATGTCTTCGAGCGGGACATCGAGATTCCCGATGCGATGAGCGACGACGATCTCGATCAAATCGCCGCCGCCTCGGCCGAAAACGTGCTTTGGGTGGGTGCGCGCAGCCTTGCACATGCATTGGCGCGGGCGGCACAGATGGGCTGCCCCCCAAATCCGCCCGCGCTGGCATTACCCGCGTTTATCGTCAATGGTTCACGCGACCTGCTGACCGTCGCGCAGGTCGCGGCGCTGCGATCCAGGATCAATGTCATCGACGCTCCGGACGGGCGTGTGCCGCCGGTCGCCCGGACCGGTGCCGTCGGTGTTCTGTCCATCTCGGCCGGGGGCGGGGGGTTGTCCGGCGAGGCGGCGGGCGGGCGCTTTGCGGACGGCGCGGCGGATTGGTTGCGCGACCAGCGCCCGGGAACGCTCCTCCTTAGCGGTGGAGAGACGGCCAACCTGGTGCTGGACCGTTTGGGGATAGACATTTTACAAGTTGTCACCGAGTTTCGTCCCGGGTTGCCGCTTTGCAAATGCGAGGCGCCCTGGGGACCGATCTGGCTGGTTACAAAGTCCGGTGGTTTTGGCGCCCCGGAACTCTTGCGGGAAATTGCGACGGGAATCTTGGACGGAGACAGCACATGGCAAGCGTGAACGAGGCGGAGAATGCCCGCCCAGGCAATCGTGAGCGGCCGTCGCTGGCGGAAAAGGTTTATACCGCGCTGCATTCCCGTATCATGAGGGGTGACTACAGCCCGAACGAGAAACTGCCGGCGGAAAAGGACCTGTCGGCGCAGTTCGGCGTGTCGCGGCCCGTCCTCAGGATCGCCCTCGAGCAACTCCGGGAAGAAGGGCTGATCTATTCAAGGCAGGGGGCCGGGAATTTTGTCCGGGTCAAACGCGAGACCGCCCTTGGTTATACGCCGGTCGAAACCATCGCCGACATCCAGCGCTGCTACGAATTCCGGCTGACGGTGGAAACCGATGCCGCGGCGCTTGCCGCGCGGCGGCGCAACGACAGCGTCATGCAGGAGATGGAGCAGGCCCTTCACCTGCTCTCCGATGCCACGGGATCGAACATGCACCGCGAAGACGCGGACTTCACGTTTCACGCCGCCATCGCGCGGGCGTCGAACAACCAGTACTACGAGGAAACGCTCAAGGCACTGCGGGACCACATCCACGTCGGCATGAAGCTGCACGGAGAGTCGCTCATTTCCGACGGCGCCTGGGCGCTGGAAGAGGTCCTGGCCGAGCACCAGGCAATCTTTGCAGCGATCCAGGACCAGGACCCGGACACGGCGCAAGAGGTGATGTCCCGCCACATCACCAACTCACGCGACCGGCTGTTCGGCGGTGGAACGCTCGACCTCAGG
>CAZNHG010000306.1:0-2445 GCA_964572555.1 uncultured Devosiaceae bacterium
GACCGGCGGCAACACCGGCCGCACCGGACGCTCCCGACGCGCTGCGTGCCGCGTAGTATGAGGCCGATGCCCCGCCAGCCATCGAGGCTGCAGCGCGTGTGGCCCCGCCGGCACCGCTGCCGACTGCGCGCACCGCACCGACCGCTCCGGCACCGGCTGCAGCTCCCCCAAGAGTGAGGCCGGCGGCCGAACCCGCAACGGCGCCTGCACCGAGCTGGGGCGCACCCGAGACGAGCCCTGCGGCGATCCCGGGCCCGAAGATCCCGAGCATGAAGATGGAGAGTGCTCCGAGGACGGTAGCCGCGGCCTGTTCGAGGGTGATGGCATCGCCGCCAAAGGATGAGGAGAATTCGCCAAAGAGCGTGGAGCCGATGCCGACGATGACGGCAAGCACCATGAGCTTGATGCCGGCGGCGACAACATTGCCGAGCACGCGCTCGGCCAGGAATGTCGTCTTGTTCCACAATGCGAAGGGCACGAGCACGAAACCGGCGAGCGCGGTCAGCTTGAACTCGAGGATGGTGATGAAGAGCTGGATGGCGAGGATGAAAAAGGCGATGAGCACCACCACCCAGGCAAAGAGCAGCACCATGATGGTGACGAAGTTCTCGAAGAAGGCGATTGGCCCCATCAGCTCGCCGGCCTCGGAAAGAAGGGGCGATGCCGCCTCGTAGCCGGCCGCCGCCACGAAACCGGGGCGCATCAGGTCCGCAGCGCTGATCGGCGATCCCGTCGCCTCGAGGCCAAGCCCGGCAAAGCTGTCGAAGATGACGGTCGACAGCTCGGCGAAATTATTAAGGATGAAGGCAAAGGTGCCGATATAGAGCACCTTCCGGACGAGAGCCGGTACCAGTGCCCGGTCCTCGGACAGTGCCCAGAGGAGCCCTGCCAGGGTGATGTCGATCCCGATCAGTATCGTGGTCAGGAAGGCGATGTCCGGCGCTAAGAGCCCGAAACCGGAATCGATATAGGTGACGAAGGTCTCGGTGAACCTGTCGATAACATTGAGGTCGTCCATCGCTCCTGCTCCGGGTTAGTGCCGCGAATAGGCGGTGCCATCGCCCAGGAACCGCTCGAAGCGTGCGCGGCCGCGCTCGTGAGCGGCCAATGCATCGCTTTGCGCCAGAGCGTCGGCACGGGCGGAGGCCGCCAGAAGGCTTTGCAGCTGCATGGATTGCTTGGCGGCAAGGGCGGTGAGCTGATTGCCCGCCTGAACGGCCTGCAGGTTGCCCACCGCGTTCTGGCTCTCCCCAATCAGGCGGTTGAGCGTCTGCGCGTCGGACCGGATCTCATCGACGACCTCGGCCTGTACCTTGAGGGCATCGCGGAACCCGTAACGGGCCTGCTGCCAGGACTGTTGGGCGTCCTGGAGGATTTGAGAGGTCGAGGCGCTTGCCGCGTATTCCTCGGGAAAGAGCTCGCGATAGGTGCTGTCGATCTCCGAGACATCATAGGCGATGCCTTCGGCCTCCTGGATCAACTGGTCGATCTCGCCGAGCGAGCCTTGCAGTTCGCCCGCAACCGAGCTTGGCAGGCTGGTGAGGTTCTTTGCCTGGTTGATCAGCATCTCGGCCTCGTTGGCGAGTTGCTGCACCTGGTTGTTGATCTGCTCGAGCGAGCGCGCCGCGGTCAGGATGTTCTCGGCATGGTTGGTGGGATCGTAGACGATGTCATTGAACCCAAAGAGCGCATCGGCCCTTTCGACGGGCAGCAGCACAAGGGCGAACGCCGTCACGGCAGTGATGAAGCCATGCTTCATGGTTGGTCTCCTTTGTCGGATTGATGGGGTGTCAGCTCGTTGAGCAGGTCGGCTGCCCAGTTGAGGCCGCGGGCTTCAAGCCAGGCCCCGGCAAAGCCGCTCTCGCCATGGGTGGCGATCAGCTTGTCCATCATCAGGTGGTCGAGTTTGCTGGCGGCACCGACAAAGGCGAGCGTCACCTCTCCGGCATCGAGCTCGAACAACCGATTGCCCTGCCGCGACTGGTAGTAGTAGTCGCGCTTGGGCGTCGCGGTCGCGATGATCTCGATCTGCCGGTCATTGAGGCCGAAGTCTTCGTAAATGGCCCTGGACTGCGGCTCGAGAGCGCGGTCATTGGGCAGGAAGATACGGCTTGGACAGCTCTCGATGATCGCCGGGGCAATGGTGGAATTGGCGATATCGGAGAGCCCTTGTGTTGCAAAGATCACCGAGACATTGCGTTTCCTCAGGGTCTTCAGCCATTCGCGGATACGGGCGGCAAACGCGGGGTTGTCGAGAAAGAGCCAGGCCTCGTCGAGAACCAGAAGTGCGGGCCGGCCATCCCATGCCTGTTCGAGCCGGTGGAAGAGATAGGTCAGGACGGGCAGCACAGCGCCTTCGAGATGCATGAGGTCTTCCATCTCGAAACACTGGACATCGCCAAGCGTCAGCCGATCGCTGTCGGCATCGAGCAGACGGCCAAAGGG
>CAZNHG010000306.1:2545-4005 GCA_964572555.1 uncultured Devosiaceae bacterium
AAGGCGAGCGCTCCGTCACTTTCCTCCTCGTTCGACCCGAGGTCGAAGTAATTGCCACCCATGCCGAGAACGGCTGCGCGTGCGGATCCTCCCTTGTCGAAAATTGTGATCTGGGCGTTGGCGTAGCGGCGGAACTGCAGGGCGATCAGCGAGAGGAGCACCGACTTGCCCGCGCCGGTTGGTCCGACGACGATGGCGTGACCGACATCACCGACATGGGTGACCAGGCGGAACGGTGTCGTGCCATTGGTGCGGACGGTCAGGAGCGGCGGACCATCGAGATGCTGGTTTCGGGCCGGGCCGGCCCAGCTCGCCGAAAGCGGCATCATGTGGCTGAGATTGAGGGTACTGATCGGCGCCATGCGCACATTGGCGTAGACGTGTCCCGGCAGGGAGGAGAGCCAGGCCTCGGTTGCGTTGACGGTCTCCTCGATGGTGGCAAAACCGCGGCCATCCATGACGCGTTGGGCGGCACGCAACTTTTCGTCGGCGCGGGCTTCGTCCTCGTCGGTGACGACAAAGGTCGTGGTGACATAGCCGTAGGAGACGAGATCGGCGCCGAGTTCCTGCAGCGCGGCGTCGGCGTCCGTCACCTTGTTGTCGGCATCGGTATCGACGAGCACGGATTGCTCGTTGGTGAGCACCTCCTTGATGATGGCGGCGATCGACTTGCGCTTGGCGAACCATTGCCGGCGGTAACGGCGAATGACCTTCTCGGCCTCGGCCTTGTCGAGGGCAATGAACCGCGTGGTCCACCGATAGGCGAAACCGAGATGATTGAGTTCGTCGAGGATTCCCGGCGTCGTCGTGCCGGGATAGCCAAGGATGGTGAGAGCGCGCAGATGCGCGGACCCCAGCTTTGGGGCCATACCGCCGGTGAACGGGGTGTCGACGAGGATTGTGTCGAGATAGGCCGGTATTTCGGGGACGGCGATCGGTTGTCGGCGCGCCGAGATTGAGGCGTGCAGGTAAGCCAGCGTTTCGCTGTCATCGAGCGGGGCGATCTCGGGCATGATCTCGGCAAGCAGATCGAAGGCGCGATCGGTACGGCGAATGAACCCCTCAAGATGCTCGCGATAGTCGACTTGCCTGCTGGTGCCGGCATTGTCGATGAGGGCGCGTTCGGTGCGGCTGGTGCTTTCTGCCGGCGGCAACCAGGTGAATGTCAGGGTGTAGTCGCTCTCAAAGAGGGTATCCGAGCCTTCAAACGCGGCTCGCCGTTCTTCATCGACGAGCTTTGAGACCGCGTCGGGGAAGTTCGAGTGCGGGTAGTCGTGCGCGGGATGACGGTCGGCTTCAAAGAACAGCGCCCACCCGGATCCGAAGCGGCGCAAGACATTGTTAATGCGCGCGCATGTGGCGACGAGCTCGGCCTCGGTGGCGCTTTCAAGGTCCGGACCGCGGAAGCGCGCCGAGCGCTGCAGGGAGCCGTCCTTGTTAAGCACCACACCGGGCGCAAC
>CAZNHG010000307.1:0-3977 GCA_964572555.1 uncultured Devosiaceae bacterium
GTGTCGAGCTCGCCATCGCCATGCCTCCCTCAGAACTTCTGCTGGCGCGCCCGGTACCGCAGCTCGTCGACCTGCGCCTGTTCGAGCGACTGATCCGGCTGACCCTTATAGACGCCCGGCTCGTACATCAGCACTCGATCCAGCTCGTCCTCGCGGCAGCCCTGGGCAGCCAGCGCCACGCCCGTGATCATGATCAACCAGAGCCATCTGCGCGCGATCTGTGCCATCACTCCTGTTCCGAAACGCGACCGCCTCGGCTCGATCCCGATCGAGCCGCGGACGGCGCGCGGTGAATACGATCCGCGAAGGTTATGGCCTCGGGCCGGCGGAGTAAAGAGCCACCGAGGCGCGGCGATCGGCCCCGCCGGCCGTTGTCCGGCGCCTCTTCGATTGATCAGGCGGACAGCGCGAGTTGCTGATCGGTGCGCAGGGCCACCAGCGGCCCGGAAGTCGGCCGGCCGTCGAAGCCGAGCCAGCGGTGCGCCTCGTAGTCGTAAAGCTTGCAGCGGCGCATGGTGTCCAGCAGGTAGCGCGGCGTGAAGCGCTCGCGCACGGCGCGCTCGCCGAGCAGCTGGTTGAGGCGCTGCTGCGCCGCCCCGATGTTGTAGAGCGGGATCTTGGGCATGACGTGATGGGCGGGATGATCCATGATGTGGTGCGAGATCAGGCCGTACCAGCGCGGCACCTCGATGTGCACGGTGAGGTCCTCCTGGCGGCCGAAGCGCTCCCACTCGGCGCGGGATCGAAACCACGGCACCCGTGCCGAGGTGTGCTGGACGTAGATCGTCCCGCCCATCAGCGCGTTCCAGACCGCGAACGGCAGCACGAAGCCCCAGAGCACGGCGCCGAGCGGCCCGCCTGGCGATGCCGCAGCGCCCGCGGAGACGAGCCCGCCCAGGAACACCACGAGCCAGCCGACGAGCAGGGCGAAATCGGCGACGAAGATGCCCCGGGCACCGACCGCGTGCCGGCGCCGCGGGAAGAACTTGTCCCGCCACCAGCGCTCCTTGACGTAGTAGAGGCCGAGGCCGAGCGGCGTGCGATAGATGCGCTCGAGCAGCCTGCGCCATGCAGGCAGGGCGTCGAACTCCGCTTTGGAGAGCGGCGACCAGGAGTTCAGTCCCTTGACGTTGACGTCGACGTGGTGCAGCCGGTTGTGCGCCACCTGCCACAGGCTGAAGTTGTGCAAGGTCGGCAGGAACGCGATCCGGCCGATCCAGCCGTTGAGCCGCCGGCCGTGAGCGAAGGCGCCGTGCGCCGCATCGTGTCCGATCACGAACAACGACGCGATGGCGGCACCGGCGATCCCGGCGCACACCAGCTTGACCGGCCAGGCAGCTAGGCCGACGGCGCCCGCGACCGCGGCGAGATAGATCACGAGCGTAATCGCGAACAGGGTGAGGGCCCGCGGGTTCGAGCGAGCCAGATAAGGCCTCAGGGCGGCTCGGATACGGGCATCTTCGCTCGACACTACGCTCTCTCCGTGCTGGGAACAGGGGGGCCGGGCGCGGGCGCTGCGTCCTCGCGGCCGGCGCGCGCCGCGGAACGGGTCCGGCGGATGTGCAAGGTCTTGATGCACGAGGCATGCACGATGCCGCGCCGGTCGACCAGGTCGATCGTGTATCGGCGCAGAATGCGTGGTGCGCCTTCGAGCTCCGCCCTGATCCTGGCGAGCTCCTCGGCGTCCAGGCGGAACGTCGCGTACAGCGTCGAGCGCCCCGGCTTCTTGAACTCGATGGTCGCCGACTGGTCCCAGACCATGTAATCGGGCCCGAGATTGCGCGCCAGCATGACCAGCAGGACCGGGTCGAGCGCGCCGTACACGCTGCCGCCGAAGGTCGCACCCCAATAGCCGCGGGTGCGCCAGTTCAAAGGCAGCTTGACCCGGACCTCGCGCAGGTCGGCGGCGACGAAGGTCAGCCGGGCGCCGGTCCGACGATAACAAGGATACCAGTTGAACCGATAGCGCAGCAGCCGGCTCCTGAGGCTCTCAAGGTTCTCGGCCTCCGGCGGATCATTGCGCTCACGCGCCACCGCTGGCCGCCCGGCAATGCCGCGACGCACAACGCCGATGCCATCGGCTGACCATGCGACCGGTCCGCGCTGGCAGCCGTGGGCAGCGCTCCTGGCCACTCCGGTTGTCTCCCGCACCGGCGCCGACTGCCCCCGAAAGTCGATGCCGCACGCACTTCAAGATCGAAGCGGCATTCGCGTCAAGCTGTATCTCGGGTTGTGTGCTCGTGCGATGACCGGTGATGCCTGCGTGCAACAGCCCCACCGTCGGCGCCCGGGGTTGGCCCCTGGCCCGACCGGGTCGACCAGAACTTCCCAGACAGGGCGCGTGGTGTTCGGCGCGCATTTGTCCCTCTCTCCGCGCGAGGCGAGATGCCGGTCTGCGGTCGGGTCGCGTGAGGTTGCGCGTGGGGCAGAAGGTCGCGCCCCCGGAACCGGGTGACTGCAGCCGCGTTGGGTCGCCATCGCGAGCGCCTCGATCCGCCACCAGGCCCTGCATCGCCCGGGGCGGCGCGGAGGATGAACGATGACGAACGAAGGCCTCGACCGCAGCGCGGAGAACGCGGACCTAGAGGCGGTGCGACCGGGAACGCCGCACATGTCGAAGTCCGAGCGGCTGCGCCGCTGGGCTGACGATCTCGAACTGCACGGCGCACAGCCACTGCAGGCGGTCGACGAAGCGGCGTTCGGCACCTGGTCGTCGGCACGGGCCGAGGACTCGCCGCTGAGCGTCGCTTTCGAGGACTGGGCCTTTCAGGCCGAAGGGCTGCAGGGCGACCGGGTAGGGGACGCGCTCGCGTTCTTCGACCTTTCGGAAGACGAGATGCAACGCATCATCGGCGCCTCGGGCTACGGCGGAGGAACGATTCCGGCCGCAATTGCCGCCGAACGCGTGCGCGCACTCGCCGGCCAGCCCGAGGGCACGGCGCTGGCGCACGTCGGGGTGCTCGTGGCCGGCGCTTCCGCCGCGGCTGTTCTGGGGGTGGCGCTTCTCACCTTCTGACGCCACGCGCCGCCCAACCCAGCGGACGAGGAGGACCGCGTCTAAAAAAAGAGGCGGCCGGAGCCGCCCCTGGAATAGCGACTGTGGAGAGACTCGGGGCTGCACGCCCGGGTCTGTCCGCGCGGAGCCGTTGGCTGCGCGCGTGGGCGTCGAACAGCAGCCACGCCGCATTGGCTATCCGAGCCCAAGCCGGCCCCTGCGTTCCTGCGGCTCGCAAAGATGTATCGAACGAAAGAGGTACGGGGTGGCCAGAACCGCCTCACGCCAAGCGCTTAGACCGTCTTGAGCGACGACACCTGGTCGTTGTCAATGCCAAAATCCGCGACCCAGGTGTACTCACCCGGTGGGAACTCACCGCCATAGGGATCAACAAAGTTGGCGTGACGATAGAACTTCCAAGTACCGCTGACCACGACAAACGAACTCATCTTATCGTTGAGTGTGCGGTCCTCCGGGTGATTGAGATTCCTCTCCTCGCCAAAGATGTGGCGATGACGTCCCCGAAAGTCCCGATGCTCGAAAACGATGACATGCTCATCACGGTGCGGCATTGTCCTTCTCCATCTAAAACTAGTGAATATACTCCGGTATGATACCGACATGCAAGATCGCTTGCAAGGAAAACTGCGGCGCCTCTCGCAACGCGAGAACCGAGGGAGCCGCACCGCACGCGACATCCATGGCCGTAGGGCAATGGAACAAATGAAGGGGCGGCCGGAGCCGCCCCTGGTGAGGAAGTGGAGGAAGTGAGGACTTCGGGCCGTCGGCCCTGCCGACCTCAGGCGCCGCCCTTGAGCTGGTAGGCGGTGCCCCAACCCCAGGCGCCGGAGCCGAAGCCGCGGGCCACCACGCGCTCGCGGTAGATGTCGGAGATCACGTCGCCGTCGCCGCCGAGGAGCGCCTTGGTCGCGCACATCTCGGCGCACAGCGGCAGCTTGCCCTCGGCCAGACGGTTGCGCCC
>CAZNHG010000308.1:0-3938 GCA_964572555.1 uncultured Devosiaceae bacterium
TTCCTCCTTGAGCAGATAGCTCGCCATGTCCTCGAGATGACTTTCAAGCATGTAGGAGGTGCTGTCATGCACTACCTCCCGCATGGAGGCGCCGAGCGCGTCGCCGTCGGGCGTGATGCCGGACTTGAGAGCCCCAACCAGGCTTTGGCGTGACCAGCCGTCTTTGGCCAGTGCCTCGGCGGTAATTGCCGGCGCACGGTCTCCGTTCATCATCTGAGGCTCGCCTTCGAGGCGGGCCTGCTTGTTCAGGCCGCCGACGAGGTTCCGCGGTGTATGACAGGCGCCGCAATGCGCCGGACCGTTCACGAGGAACTTTCCGCGATTCCAGCCGTCGGGCGCATCCGCGATCGGTGTGTAGTCATGGGGCCGCGCGAATAAGGTCCGCCATGGCTTGAGCCCGGCCCGGATGTTGAACGGAAAACCGACGTCGTGCGGCGGCGCCGGTGACGCGACCGGGGGCACCTCGTTGAGCGCCGACCAGATGTCGGCTACGTCCTGATTCGTCAGGCTGGCATAGAACGCATAAGGAAACGCGGGATAGTAGGAATGCCCCTCGGGGGCCACACCCTGCCGCACGGCACGCGCGAATTCGGCAAAACTCCAATCTCCGATACCGACCTGGGGATCTGGCGTGATGTTGGGCGACACGAAGGTTCCAAACTCGGACTCAAGCTCGACGCCACCGGCAAGCGGCTCCCCTCCTTCCTGCGTATGGCAGGCGACACAACCCGAGGCCCGTGCCAGATAGGCACCTCGCTTGATATCGCCGGCCGGCTGGTTCACCTGCCGAGGCTCAGGCAGCGGCCACAGGTAGAGCGTCGCGCCGCCCCCCGCGGCGCCGAGCACCGCCAGAACGAAAAGACTGACAAGCATGCGCATGGGATTACCTCCTGTAGTCCGCGTGGCAGCCCGAACATGTGGCCGCAATTTCGGAGAATACGGCTTTAGGCCGGCGGATCTTCGGAGCTTCGGTCTCCGCCTTCGCGTTTCGGCGTGTCGCCAGTTCGTTCTCGCGCTGCTTGCGGGACTTGGTTCCGAGCAAGACGCCGGCATCGAGTTTTTCCCATTCGGAGAGCTCGGGTTCGTCTTGATCGGGCTCCCGCGCGGCAGCAGGGGTACCATCCCAAGTGGCTGCCGATCGCGCCAGTTCGGCGCCCAGCTTCGACAACTTTCGGGCAAGGCCGGCAAAGCGGTCCCATTCCTGCCAGATGGCAGGCCTGGCCTCGGAGGGCCCCTCAATGCTGCCTTTTGGGAAAGAGGCGAGCATTGTCTCCCCTGCGTGCCGGGCAATGGTTTTTCCCGCGGCCTGCATCTGCGCAGTATCGCGGGGTTTCTCGCCCGACAACATCGGGTTGAGCAGCTTGATTTGCTCGCTCATCTTCATCATGCCGTTCATGCGATCGGCGACCACACCGGTTGCACCACCATGGGCGAATGCGGCGACAGCCGCACTCGCGGCAACGGCCGCTGCGAGAGCGCCGGCCAAGAGAGTGTCTTTCATTTGGATCTGTTCCTGAGTGTAGCTGCAAGGTTTCGCCGGCTGGTCCGGCGGATTCGATGCAAGTGTCAGGAACGTGGCGGCGGCGGATCGAAGGACAGGATAGTACCGGCCGGTTGCCGGGCGGTTGGCAGCGTCGGGAGGCGATCGCCGCGTGGTGCGAACTCGGGCGTCACCTCATTGAGCGCAAGCAGATGCGCACCACAGTGAAGCGTTTCAGCAATATCCCTCCGGCCGGAGTGATCGTGCCCGCGGGTTTCGTGCACATCGGCGTGAACCTCGGCGTGCGCGACGGTGCCGATGTCATCGGCATGGGCGAACGGCGTGGTCGCCGCCAGGAGCGTGACCAATGCGAAAATACAGCTGAGAATGCGCACCGGAGTCTTCATGAAAAGACGACTATGCCATTTCTGGGGATGAATTATGTCACTCACTGAGACCGTTTTCGGACATATTCCCAAAAAAAGGCTCTTGAGCTTCCGGCTACTGGAAGGTGGATAATTAAGGCAGGACCTTGCCGTCGCCTGCGCACAGCCTCGGTTGAAAGTCATGACGCATGGGGGATTAACATGAAGACCAGACCTCGCCTAATTGGCCTGCTTGTCCTGCTAGTTCTGGCAGGGGTGGCGGGTTACGCCTATGTCGGCCAGACCTCGACGGCAGAACCCGGCTCCGGAGCGCCGATCGCAGAGGTCGTCGTGCCTGAACTCGACGCGGCGGCGCAGGAAGGCAAAGCAGCCTATCAGGAATCCTGCACCTCGTGTCATGGTGACAATGCGGCCGGCCAGGAGGGCGTGGCCCCGCCGCTTGTCCATCCGATTTACGAGCCTGGACATCATGGAGATGCATCCTTCCATATGGCAGCCCAAAACGGAGCGCGTTCTCATCACTGGCCGTTCGGCGACATGCCGCCAGTCGAGGATGTCACGCAAAGCGACGTCGACAAGATATTGACATATGTGCGCACGCTGCAGCGTGCCAATGGCATAAAGTGATCGCCGGCAGGTCAGGGTGATCTTCCGGCACAGCGGCAGGAGGGAATGATGTCCCATGATGCGCATGGAGGGCACGGCGGTCACATGCCCTCGAGTGGCAGAGGTCTGGCGATCTCCGCCTGGCTTACGGGGATCTATTTTGTCATCGAGATGGGGATCGGGCTGTGGACCGGTTCGATCGCCGTCATTTCGGATGCGTTTCACACCTTTTCCGCGGTCGGGGGCGTCATAGTTGCCATCGTCGCCGCCCGGCTGGCGCAGCGCCCAGCCGATGAAGACCGAAGTTTTGGCTGGTATCGCGCGGAAATCGTCGGTGCCCTGGTCAATGGCGGATTTCTTCTGGGGATGGCCGCCATTGTCATTGTCATGGGGGCCATGCGTCTCGCCCATCCGATCGATTTGCCGACCACGCCCATGTTGGTTGCCGCCGCGGGTGGCCTGATCACCGAGTTCATCTCACTGGGGTTGATCTGGAAGCAGAGCAAGAGCGATCTCAATGTGAAGGGCGCCCTGTGGCATATCATCCAGACCTTCGTGGGCAGTCTGATCATTATCGTCTCGGCGCTCGTCATCCGGTTCACGGGTTTTCTGCTCATCGACCCGCTTCTGGGCATGGGCTTCGGTTTCGTCCTTTTGTGGGCGAGTTGGGGCATTCTGCGCGATTCCACGCATCTGCTCATGGAGGGAACGCCGCGCGATATCAACTTGGCCGATGTGACTGACACGCTGGCACAAATCGATGGCGTTGTGGATGTCCATCACGTGCATGCCTGGGCGCTGACCAGTGGCCGGTACATCTTCTCCGGGCATATTCGTGCCCGGCAGGACGTGGAGCCGCAAACCCTGCTCGAAACCGCACACTGCAAGATCAAGCACGAGTTCGGCTTCTTCTTCGTCACCTTGCAGGTCGAGACCGCTTGCCTTGACGAGACCGGCGCTGAATCCATCGACGTTACCGGGAACGCGTCCGTGGCGCGATGAGGGTTTCCCCTCAGCTCGCGTGCCGGAGCCGTCCACGCCCACGCTGATCACCTCGAAATCCAGGTGAAGTCAGCGCCAACGACTAACCACTTGATATCTGGCGAGACTGTCTCATGAGGGTAAGGCAGGCCACTCACCCACCGCAACACGGGCGGTGCTCGCCGCCCCGCTCGCCCTGGATTGGCGGACGTGGCACCGAGCCATATGAGCAAAACACGCAGCAGTCGGCCGGATCCGGACGCAGGAGGGTTTCGCAGCCCTCGCATTCATGGAAGTACTGGCACGCGTCGGTTGGCATGGTCTCAACCTTGCAGTGGCCACATTGGGGGCAGGTGATTTCGCAGAACAGCTCTGGCTCTGTCATGATCACGATTTCACGTGCATTGGCGGGCACGAATTTATCGTATCACGGGGAGCATCCGAAAGGGAAACGCCGCTGGCGGCCCCGTCCCTCTGCTCAACTT
>CAZNHG010000309.1:0-3930 GCA_964572555.1 uncultured Devosiaceae bacterium
GTGTTGAGGTTGTTGCGGAACACCTGCAGCACCGACTGGATCTGCCGATTGGCCTCGCGATTGACCGTCACCAGTTTCTTGCCGACGTCGGTCTCGTAGAAATCGACGATCTGCTGCAATTCCTCGGTGGTGAAGCGCTGCGCGTAGATGCGGGCGATCCGGTCCATCAGTTCGCCCTTGCGCGACCGATAGTCCTTGATGGTCTCGCCGACGGCGGTGTCGATCTCTTCCTCGAGTTCAGGGTTCTGCGGCAGCAGCGTCCGCTTGGTCTGGATGCCGGTCTGTACCAGCGTCACCTCGAAGATGGAGGAGCTGTCGGTCAGCTCGACGTAGCGGCGCGCCAGGTCCACGGTTTCGGGCGAGAGTTCCTGCTCCTGCGCCATGGCGGGCGCGGCCGCGAGAATCAGCGCCGAAAGGGCGACGCAGAGAAGGCTTTGCAGCGTGCGAATTGCGGTCATTGTGGGTCCTTGGTCGATCCGTTGTCTCGTTCGGTGCGCCGGGTCTTACTCACCGAGCTTGGTCACGCCGCCGGCTTCGGCGATATAGGCGGCATCACACATATCCAGAAACAGGCCGTGTTGCACAACCCCGGGCACATTTAAAAGGTCGGTGGACAGGGCTTCTGGATCGGAAATGCGGCCAAAAGATGCGTCGAATATGAGGTGTCCACCGTCGGTGTGAAACGGCCGGCCGTCGGCATCGGCACGCAGTTCCAGCCCGTTCTCCGCGCGATGGGCCCGCATGATGCGCTCGATGCGCTCCCGTGTCGCGGCATGGCCGAATGCGTTGACCTCGATCGGCAGTACAAATGCGCCCAGCACGTCCACGCGCTTGGAGGCATCGGCGATGACGACCATCCGGTCCGAGGCGTCCGCAACGATCTTCTCGCGCAGCAGCGCCCCGCCGCCGCCCTTGATGAGCCGGCGCTTAGGGTCGATCTCGTCCGCCCCGTCCACGGTCAGGTCGAGCCCGGTCAGTGTTTCGAGGTCGGCAAGCGGTATCCCCAGTTCGCGCGCTTGCGCGGCCGTGTTCTCGGAGGTCGGCACGCAGATGCACTCGAACCCCTCCGCCACACGGGCGCCCAGAAGGTCCGTGAAATGCCACGCCGTCGAGCCCGAGCCCAGCCCGATGCGCATGCCGGGGCGCACCTCCCCGAGCGCGGCTCCTGCCGCCGCGCGCTTGTCCGAATCCGCCACCGAATATCCTTTCGCTGTTGTCCCGACGCGATCACGCATTGGTGAACACGAATTATGGCTTGTTGGCAACACATTAGGAATTACGGCAATAGTGTGGTGCCATGATACGCGGGTCGAGGCTTCCCCGACCCCGCATTTGTGACTAAACATCGGGAATCGTTGAGGCAGCCGAGGGCGGCGAGCTTCGGTTTATCGCAGGGGACTATTGAAGACATGAGGATAGCAAGGCTTGCAGTGGCAATCCTGGTAGCCGCCGTCGTTGCGGCTGCCACCATTTCACCGGCCGCAGCGGCGCGCGTCTATGACGCCCGCACCAACACCTGGGTCGATGTCGACAAGCTTCCGGGGCGCAGCGGAATCCCGCGGGAAGTGGTCGATTACGACACGGAATACAAGCCGGGCACCATCGTCGTGGAAACCAAGGAGCGGCGGCTTTACTACGTCATGGAAGATGGGAAGGCGATGAAATACGGCATCGGCGTGGGCCGTGACGGTTTCCGCTGGTCCGGCACCCATCGCATCTCGCGCAAGGCCGAATGGCCGGGCTGGACACCGCCGCCGGCGATGCGCAAGCGCACTCCTGGCCTGCCGGCGTACATGCCGGGCGGGCCGGACAATCCGCTGGGTGCGCGGGCGCTGTATATTGGTGCGACGCTTTATCGCCTGCACGGTACGTCGAACCCGCAAACCATCGGCCAGGCCGTGTCATCGGGCTGCATCCGGCTGACCAACAAGGACGTGATCGACCTTTACGAGCGCACCAGGGTGGGGGCGCTGGTGGTCGTCCGGCACTAGTTTCGACACGCGTCGAACCAGTCACGGGGCCGGCGTCCGCGTCGGCCCTTTGCTATTCCGGTGCGCGCGATCGTGATTGTCGCCACGGTTTGCGTCAGGGTCGTGAACAGGTATTGTGCGCCGCATGAGTGTGCACGCGACGAACATGCCCAAGAACGACGCACCGCTTGTCGACACCTACGGGCGGCAGATCACCTATCTGCGCATTTCCGTCACCGACCGGTGCGACTTCCGCTGCACCTACTGCATGGCCGAAACCATGCAGTTCCTGCCCAAGCACGACGTTCTCAGCTTCGAGGAGATCGAGGCGATCGCTGGTGCCTTCGTGGCGCGCGGCGTGCGCAAATTGCGCCTGACCGGCGGCGAACCGTTGGTGCGCCGCGACATCATGCAGCTCATCGGCTCGCTCGGCCAGCACCTCGACACCGGCGCCCTTGACGAACTCACGCTCACCACAAATGGCAGCCAGCTCGCCCGCTTCGCCGGCGATCTCGTCGCCAACGGCGTGCGCCGGGTCAACGTTTCGCTCGACACGCTCGACGCGGACCGTTTCGCGGAGGTGACGCGCCGCGGCCGGCTCGACCAAGTCATGGCCGGGATCGACGCCGCCGACGCCGCCGGGCTCGAGGTGAAGATCAATATGGTCGCCATGCGCGGGGTCAACGATCACGAGATCGAACAGATGATGGCCTGGGCCCACGGGCGCGGCTTCGGTCTCACGCTCATCGAGGGCATGCCGCTCGGCGAGGTCGGGCTCGACCGCGTCGACACGCACCTGCCGCTGACCGAGGTGCGCGACCGCCTAATGGAGCGCTATACCCTCACCCGCCTGCCCAAGCGCACTGGCGGTCCGGCGCGCTATTTCTCCGTCGCGGAGACCCGGGGCGAACTCGGCTTCATCACGCCGATGAGCCACAATTTCTGCGAAAGCTGCAACCGCGTACGCCTCACCTGCACGGGCGAGCTCTACATGTGCCTTGGCCAGGACGACAAGGTGAACCTGCGCGACGCCTTCCGCGACAAGGGCTTCGAGGGCCTCGACGCCGAACTCGACCGCGCGATGATCCTCAAGCCCAAGGGCCACGACTTCGTCGTCGACCGCGACCACGAGGGTCCGGCGGTCGCGCGGCACATGTCGGTCACCGGGGGCTGACCCGATACGTCCCTAATCGTCGTCGATCGGAATGTATTCCAGCGGCAGGGCCGTCGTGTACTTGATCTGCGACATCGCGAAGGACGAGGTAACGTCCGTGAGATTGACGCGCGAGACGAGCTTTTTATAGAAGACGTCGAACGCGTGGATATCCGGCACCACCACGCGCAGGAGGTAATCAACCTCCCCGCTCATGCGGTAGAATTCCACAACCTCGTTGAACTCCTCGACCGCGGTGGAGAACTTGTGCATCCACGCATCGTTGTGCTCGTTGGTGCGGATCGCGACGAACACCGTCACCCCGGCATTGACCTTGTCCGGGTCGAGAACCGCCACGCGGCGGCGGATCACCCCGTCCTCCTCCATCTTCTGGATGCGGCGCCAGCACGGCGTCGTCGACAGCCCCACCTTGCGGCCGATCTCGGCCACGGGCATGGTCGCATCCTTCTGCAAAAGGGCCAGAATCTTGCGGTCGATCTTGTCCAGCGCCATGCGAGCTCCTGAAATCCTATTCCACTGAACGGGAATTTTGGGACGGGATTCGCCTGTGTTTATGACACCTGCGGCCCCCGTGCGCAATAAACTTGCTCAAATTGCGCAGCTCCGCATACAGCGGCGTGTCCATGCCGGCGCCCAATTCATCAACATCCGGTTAACCACAATGGGGCAAGATCACCCGAGCGCGTACCGGGGAAGCGTTTTTCTCCGGATGGTCCTAGTAAACGAGTCATTGCATGCCGCCCGCTTCGGCCTCACCCGAAAACCATACCGGTTTCCGCGACCGGC
>CAZNHG010000310.1:0-3929 GCA_964572555.1 uncultured Devosiaceae bacterium
TCGCCAACGAGCAGGCGCTTCTTTCACCGGGCTGGTCCATTCATTCCGGCGCGGGGACCGGCAGCTACACCTTTGTCTGGGCGATGGCTGGCGACAACATGGATTTCAAGGACATGGATATGGTGGCAATGGACGCGCTGCGGTGACGGGCGGGCTTTCCGCCAGGCGACTTGCGCAATCTCCTTCCGAAAAGGCCGGCCCCATGAGGTCGGCCTTTTTGACTCGCATGCGGCACTACTGCGGTGGTGACTGTGTTGGATTGACGCAAGCGATCATGATCAGCGCGCCCCTCGCTGACCTTGGTAGATGCCAGGCGATCGGTTCGTCTTTCGCGCCCTTGCTCACGGTACAAGCACGGCGGCACCCCGAAACCGGCCGTTGCGCAGATCGTTGAGCGCCGTATTGGCCTCGCCTAGCGGATAACGCGTGGTGGAAATCTCAAGGTGCTGTTGTCCCACCCGTTCGAAGAAGTCTATCCCGTCCGCACGCGTGAGGTTGGCAACCGAGACGAGTTCACGTTCCTCCCACAAAATTGAATAGGGAAATGAGGGGACGTCGCTCATGTGGATGCCGGCACATACGACGCGCCCGCCCTTGCGTAAAGCGCGCAACGCCGCGGGAACCAGAGCTCCCACCGGCGCGAACAGGATTGCCGCGTCGAGCGGCTCTGGCGGGGTGTCCTCGGAACTACCGGCCCAAACGGCTCCGAGCTCGCGTGCGAACTCCTGAGATTGTGTGTCGCTGGGCCGAGTGAAGGCAAAAACGCGCTTGCCATCGGCGATTGCGATCTGCGTTGCCAGATGCGCGGCGGCACCGAACCCGTACAGGCCGAGTGCTTCGCCGTGACCGGCGATCCGATAGGCCCGAAAGCCAATCAAACCCGCGCAAAGCAGCGGCGCTGCTTCGACAGCGTCGTATGTCTCAGGCAACGCAAAGCAGAAGGCGGCGCGGGCACGCGTGTACTCCGCGTAGCCGCCGTCGACATGTCGTCCCGTGAATGTCGGGGTGTCGCAAAGATTCTCCCTGCCACCGATACAATAGCGGCAATGTCCGCAGGTCCCGCCGAGCCAGGGAACGCCGACACGCTGGCCGACCTCGAAGTCCTGGACGTTTTCACCAAGGGCATGGATGCGTCCCACAATCTCGTGGCCCGGTACGATCGGCACGACCGCAGGTATCAGTTCGCCGTCAACGATGTGCAAATCCGTTCGGCATACGCCACAGGCCTCGACCTTGATGACTATATCGGCGGGACCGGGCTCGGGGGTCGCGTGTTCGACCAACCGAAGGGGTTGGCCGATTTCTTCAAGTATCATGGCGCGCATGTTGCCGCCTCCCAGGTGCAAGCCTAGCCGGTCAGGACCGGTTGTCTTCACGCATTTCGAACCACATGGCATTGAGAATGGCAAAGCTGCAAGCGAGGCTGATCCCAAGGATCCAGGCGAAGTACCACATTGTAGATCTTCCTTTTGGCGAAGGTGCCAGCGGACGGCGGCCACGCCGGCACCGCAAGTTGTTCAGTAGGCGTTCGGGTTCTTGTCGACGCTCGTCGCCGTTACCGGTCCGCTCATCACCCTGTAGACCCAGCTGGTATAGGCCAGAACGATCGGCATGAAGATCAACGTGGCAATCAGCATGATGAACAGGGTGAGCTGGCTTGAGGATGCGTCCCACACCGTCAAGCTCGCTTGGGGGGTGAGTGAAGAGGGAAAAAGGAACGGGAACAGCGACAGACCCGCCGTCGCCACGATGCCGAAAATCCCGGCAGCCGCCGCAAGAAGGGCGGTTGTGGGCCGACGAAACCTCAATCCCAGGAGTGCCAACGCCATGCCGGCGAAGCCCAGAACTGGTGCGATGATAGTCCAAGGCTGAGCGACGTAGTTGCCAAGCCATGCTCCCGCTTCGCGTGCAACCGACTTGGCGAGCGGGTTGGACGGACCATTCGTCACGACTTCACCTGTGATGACATAGCCCTGAACCGCAAATGCGACCCAAAGGCCCGCAATGGCGAACAAGACGATGGCTGCTAGGGCACTCCACTGCCCGTAGGTACGCGCCCGTTTGGCGATGGCGCCTCCGGTCCGCTTGGCGATGATACTTGCGCCCAGCGTGACGAGCATGGTCAGGCTGACCAACCCGCACAAAAGGGCGAACGGTGTCAGAAGTCCAAAGAAATTGCCCTGATAGATCGGCCGCATCGTGCTGTCGAAGGTGAACGGAGCCCCGAGTAGTACGTTGCCCACGGCAACGCCGAAGATCAGTGACGGCACAAAGCCACCAATGAACAAAGCCCAGTCCCAAGTGCTCCTCCAGCGATGGTCGGCGATCTTGCTGCGGAACTTGAACCCTACCGGCCTGAGGATGAGCGCCAGCAAAATGACGATCATCGCCAGATAGAAGCCCGAGAACGAGACGGCATAAAGCGGCGGCCATGCGGCGAATATTGCGCCGCCCCCGAGCACCAACCAGACCTGATTGCCTTCCCAGGTCGGTCCACTCAGGTTGATGATGACCCGGCGCTCCTCGTCGGTACGCGCAACTGCGGGCAAAAGCGCGCCGACACCCAGATCCATGCCGCCCATGATCGCGAACCCGATCAGCAGCACACCCAGCAGCGCCCACCAGATAAGGCGCAGCGTTTCATAGTCGATTGGAATGAAGTCCATGAGAGTCGTCCTTGCTATTTGGCCGCCGCCGGGGTGCTGAGCTCACCGCCCAAAAGCGCCACGTGGTCCTTTGGGCCCTCCTTGATGGCCTTTACCATCAACCACACCATGATGAC
Source organism: uncultured Devosiaceae bacterium (assembly GCA_964572555.1). Classification (GTDB taxonomy): domain Bacteria; phylum Pseudomonadota; class Alphaproteobacteria; order Rhizobiales; family Devosiaceae; genus CAZNHG01. The sequence continues at coordinate 2,783 of CAZNHG010000310.1, forward strand.
CGCGAGCGTCGTGTAGACGGTGACATAGAACGTCAGGCTGAGAACGAGATCGAGAACAGTCAGTCCCGAGGCGGCATAGAAAGTCGGCAGAACGCCCTCGATTGCCCAGGGCTGGCGCCCGTACTCCGCGATGATCCAGCCCGCCTCGGCTGCCAGCCAGGGCAAAGGCATGACTGCAACTGCGACCTTGAGAAACCAAGGATGCATCTCGAGCGTGCCGCGCGATGCCTTCCAAAAGGCAAGCGCAAACAACGCAATGAAGAAAAAGCCAACCCCCACCATCAACCGGAAGGTCCAAAACAACGGCCACACATCGGGAATCGTGTCTCTTGCGGCCATCGCGATCTCCTCGTCCGTGGCGTTGGTCACGTCCTCGCGGTAGCGCTTGAGCAGCAGGGCATACCCAAGGTCTTCCCACTCTTGCGTGATAGTTTGGCGCGCAGCCGTGTCACTGCGATTTTCCTGCAGCCTGTCGAGCGCGGCATAGGCCTGCATACCGCTGCGGATGCGCTCTTCTGCGTCCTCGACCAGCTCGTTGATGCCTGGAACCGGCGTGTCGAACGAGCGCGTAGTGATAATGCCGAGCACCCATGGAATCTTGAGCTCCCACACCGATCCGTCGGCTTGTGGGATCGAGATCAGGCTCAGACCCGCAGGCGCTTCTTCTGTGTGATACATCGCCTCCATGGCGGCGATCTTCATCTTTTGATGCTCGGTGGCGACATAGCCGCTCTCGTCACCCAGAACGACCACCGATAGCGCCGAGGCCAGGCCGAAACTGGCTGCGACGACCACCGAGCGCTTGGCGAGCTCGACATGACGCCCGCGCAACAGGAACAGGGCGCTTAGCGAAAGAACGAACACGGCGCCGGTCAAGTACCCGGCGCTGACAGTGTGTACGAACTTGGCCTGGGCGACCGGATTGAAGATCACGGCCATGAAGTCCGTTATCTCCATGCGCATCGTTTCAGGATTGAACATGGCGCCGACCGGGTTCTGCATCCATCCATTGGCAATCAGGATCCACAGAGCCGAGAAGTTGGCGCCCAGCGCCACCAGCCAGGTGACGACCAGATGACCAACCTTCGACAACCGATCCCAACCGAAGAAGAAGAGGCCGATAAACGTGGCCTCGAGAAAGAAGGCC
>CAZNHG010000311.1:0-3921 GCA_964572555.1 uncultured Devosiaceae bacterium
GGGCGCGCGCGGCGAACTCAGCAGCGTCCAGTCGTCGTCGCCTTCCGTCGCCCACCGCGCCCCGCGCGAGAGAAACGGCTCGAGAGCGAACACCAGCCCGTCATGCATGCGCCGCCGCTCGCTGCGATCGGGCCACGTCGCGATCTCGCCCGGCTCGTCATGCAGGCTGTGCCCGACCCCGTGGCTCGCCAGGTTGCGCACCAGCGTATAGCCCTGCCGGTCCGCGAACCGTCCGATCGCCTTGCCGATACCTGCAAACGGCCTGTCGGCCCCGACTTCCCTGAGGCCGACCCACAGTGCCCGCTTGCCCGCCCGGCACAACGCATCGATATCGCGCGCCACCGGCGGCACGGCGAAGGACGCGCCGTTGTCGGCATAGACCCCGTCCTTTTCCGCCGAGATGTCGATATTGACCAGGTCGCCCCTCTCGATCCGCCGCTCGCCGGGGATGCCGTGCGCGACCTCCTCGTTGACGCTGATGCACGTGGCGCCGGGAAAGTCGTAGGCGAGCTGAGGCGCCGAGCGCGCACCGCGCCGCTCCAGGTAGTCCCGCGCAATGTCGTCCAGCTCGCGCGTGGTGATCCCGGGCTCGAGCGCGGTCGCCGTCTGCTTGAGGGCGGACGCGACGATCCTGCCGATATGCTTGAGGCGCTCGAGTTCTTCCTCGCTGGAGATCGTCATGTAACCCTCGCATTGTGCTGCCGCGCCATGCACGCATACCGCGCGGCGGCGCTTGAACTGCTGTTTGACAAGCGCCCGTGCCCGCGTCAAGAAGATGGAAACAGGGCCACCCGCAACGTTTAAGTCCATGAGCACCCTCGTCATCGACCAGCCGCAAGGCTTCAAGCACGAAACGCCGCCGGGCCACCCCGAGCGTCCGGACCGGCTCAAGGCTGTCGAGACGGCTCTCTCCGCCGAGCGCTTCGAGGACCTGACGCGCCGCGAGGCGCCCTCGATCGATCTCGCCATCGCGGAGTCGGTGCACGGCCCCCGCTATCTCGAACGCCTGCGCGACGCGCGCCCCGTCGAGGGCATCGGCATGCTCGATGGCGACACCTTTATCTCCGGCGGCTCGTTCGAGGCCGCCTCCACCGCCGTCGGCGGCGCCCTCGACGCCCTTGAAGCGGTCATGACGAACGCGGCCGACAACGCCTTCTGCGGCGTCCGCCCGCCCGGCCACCACGCCGAGATCGAGCGGCCCATGGGCTTCTGCCTTGTGAACACCATCGCCATCGCCGCCCGCGAGGCCCAGCGCAGATACGGCGTGGAGCGGGTCGCCATCATCGATTTCGACGTGCATCACGGCAACGGCACCCAGGACATCTTCAAGAACGACGCTTCGGTCTTTTACGCCTCCAGTCACCAGATGCCGCTCTTCCCCGGCACCGGCGCGGCGGATGAAACCGGTGTCGGCAACATCTGCAACGTTCCCCTGCGCGCCGGCAGCGACGGCGACGTCATGCAGGACGTCTATTCGGGCAGCATCCTGCCCGCCCTGCACGACTTCTCGCCCGACATCATCCTCATCTCCGCCGGCTTCGACGCCGAACGGCGCGATCCGCTTGCCGAGATCGATTGGGACCCAGAGGATTTCGCCTGGATCACCGGCAAGCTCATGGACATGGCCGAGCGCCATTGCGACAACCGGATCGTCTCGCTGCTCGAAGGCGGTTACGATCTCGACGGACTGAGAGACGGCGTCGCGGCCCACGTCGCCATGCTGCTGCACGGCACGCTGGCGGAAAGCTAACAAGGACAGCTCTTATGGCAGAAAAACAGGACGAACCCGCCAACGAAGACGTCAAGGCCATGAGCTTCGAGCAGGCCCTCGACGAACTCGAGAAGATCGTCCAGAAGCTCGAAAGCGGCGAGGCGCCGCTGCAGGAGTCGATCACCATCTACGAGCGCGGCGAAGCCCTGAAGGCCCACTGCGAGAAGCTCCTCAAGACGGCCGAGGCCCGCATCGAGAAGATCACTCTGTCCCGCGAAGGCGAAGCCACGGGCACGGAGCCGCTGGACAATACCTGACGTCCAACCCGGCGGCACCGCGCCATACTTTCACACGATCGCGATTTGGCGTAGGCCGCCTGTCGGTATATGACGCGGCGCGAGAAATCGCGGCGATTGAGTTTCCAAGATGGGACCGGACATGGCGAAAAAGCAGGCCGGCAATCTGCGCACATTGCGCTTCGTTCTTTGGGGACTGGTGATCGTCGCCGGCATCGCGGCGACGGCACTGTATGTGATTCAGCCACCCGAACGGCCTGTCGGGCTCTACGGCGGCGAGTTCGAACTCGCCTCCACCCGGGGCGGCACCTTCACCGAGGAGGACCTGCGCGGCACGCCGAGCCTGGTGTTTTTCGGCTACACCTTCTGCCCCGACGTCTGCCCCACGACGATCGCCGACACGACCGCCTGGCGCCAGCGGCTCGGCCTGTCGGCCGACGAACTGCGCCTCATCTTCGTCACCGTCGATCCAGAACGCGACACTCTCGCCTCCATGCGCACCTATCTCGAGAGCTTCGGCTCGCCCGTCATCGGCCTGCGCGGAACCGAGGAGCAGACGGCCGGGGCCAAAGACGCCTTCGGCGTCTTTTCGGAAAAGGTCGAGGACGAGGCGAGCACCGACTACCTGGTCAATCACACGGCGAGCGTGTTCCTCATCGGCGCCGACGGGCGCTTCGAGGGCACGATTGCCTACGGCGAGTCCAGCGACACCGCTATCGAAAAGATCCGCAAGCTCGTCGAGGCATGAGCCGTATTCGGCTGACCGGAGAACCATGACGTCCTCCCCCTCACCCCTTTTTGCGCTATACTCCACAAAACGGGAGCGCGGAGATGGCAATCGATTTCTGGTTCTCCATCGGCAGCACGTACAGCTTTCTCTCGGTAATGCGCCTCGACAGCGTCGCGGCGCGAAACGGCGTAGACTTTGTCTGGCACCCATTCAACGTCCGCGCCATCATGCGCGAGATGGACAACATCCCCTTCGCCAACAAGCCCGTAAAGGCCGCCTATATGTGGCGCGACATCGAACGGCGGGCGGCCGGGTACGGACTGACCGCGCAGCTTCCCGCGCCCTACCCGCTCGCCGAACTCGAGCGGGCCAACCGCGTCGCGGTCATCGGGGCGAAACAAGGGTGGTGTGCGGACTATACGCGCGCCGCCTACACCCGCTGGTTCGAGGCCGGAGACCCCGCCGGGAGCGAACCGAACGTGAGCGCCGGCATTAGGGCAGCTGGGCAGGACCCGAACCGCGTCCTGCACCTGGCCGACGGCCTCGAGGGCGTCGAGGGACTGGCGGCCGCGACCGAGACGGCACGCGCACTCGGCATCTTCGGCTCACCCTGCTTCGTGGTGGATGGTGAGTTGTTCTGGGGTGACGACCGGCTGGACGACGCGCTGGCCTGGCACGCCGGTGCAAAAGCGGCCGGGGATCAGTAGCCCACCCCGCCGTCGCGCCCGGTCTGTCCGCGATGCCTGAGGAAATGATCCGCCAGCACGCACGCCATCATCGCCTCGCCCACCGGCACGGCGCGGATGCCCACGCACGGGTCGTGCCGCCCCTTGGTGACGATGTCGGTGTCCGCGTTCCGGGTCGTCACCGTCTCGCGCGGCTTGAGGATGGATGAGGTCGGCTTGACCGCGAAGCGCGCGACCACCGGGTCGCCGTTCGAAATGCCACCGAGGATTCCCCCGGCCCGGTTCGACTTGAACCACGGCGCGTTTTCGCCCGCGCGCCCGGCCGCACGGTGATCGTGAGGTCGTCCGGATTGTGCTCCTTCTCGACATCGGTCCCCTGGTCCCACGTGTCCTCACCGTCCGGCCCGACTCGTTGATAGCCACTCCCATCGCCCGGCAGCTCGGACGGGCGGACGGCGAAGCAGATGTTCCGTGGATCGGCCGATTGGGACCGCATCT
>CAZNHG010000312.1:0-3914 GCA_964572555.1 uncultured Devosiaceae bacterium
TGATCTATGTCACGCACGACCAGATCGAGGCGATGACGCTCGCCGACAAGATCGTGGTGCTGCGGGAGGGGCGGATCGAACAGATGGGGGCGCCCAACACGCTCTATGCGGACCCGGACAACCTGTTCGTCGCCGGCTTCATCGGGTCGCCCAAGATGAACTTCATCGACGCGCGGCCGGTCGCAGGCGTGGACGGCAGTGCGATGCTGGAGTTGGCCGACGGCAGCCGCGTCGGCGCGCCGGTCCCGATGTCGGCCATGGCGGGTGACGACGCGGTCATCCTGGGCGTGCGCCCGGAGGCGTTCGATGCTCCGGTGCAGGACGGCGACGGTATCCGCCTGACGATAGATGTCGTCGAAAATCTCGGTGGCACCGCGATCCTGCATGGCAACATGCGGGACGGGCACACGGTGCTCGTCGAAGAGCGAAACGGGCCGAGCGCGCGTGTCGGCGACACCATCGCCGCCCCTTTCGACCCACAACGCTGCTTCGTCTTTTCACGGGACGGCCAACGCCTGCGCGCGTAGGCACGGTCTGCGCCCTGGCCCATGATGCCCTGCCTTTTTGCGCCGCGGCGACAGTGCTGGATTGCTGCAATTGATCTTGATCAACGCGCCTCTCCCTGACCTTGGTAGATGTCGGCGTCCCCCGGGGTACCGGCACATTGCGGAAGTGAGGGCCGTCCTGAACTGGCCCCGGCGGACACCTTATTCCGATGGAAGGCCAAGCATGAGTATCGATCTGACCGACAAGGTTGCCGTGGTGACCGGCGGGGCCACGAACCTCGGCGCGGCGATGGCCCGCGATCTCGCAGAGCGCGGCGCCAGTGTCGTCGTTGCGGACCACAACGCGAAGAAGCTGAGCAGACTTGTCGACGCCATCCGCCGTGCGGGTGGGACTGCCGAATCCTATCCGATCGAACTCGACGAGCCCGAGGCCATCGATTCAATGGTGGCATTTGCCGCGCTGACATATGGCCGCGTGCATTTCGCCGTCATCGCACTCGACGAGCCGGCCAGGCTTGTGTCCTGAGCCGCTTGGTTGTCACATTGCATGTCGACGCCGGGCCCTCAACCAGGCGCATCCATACGATGAAAGAGGTTGCTTCATGAATATCGATTTCACCAACAAGGTAGCAATTGTCACCGGCGGTGCTTCGGGTATCGGGGCGGCCATTTCCCGTGAACTGGCCGAAAGCGGCGCCAAGGTCGTCGTGGCCGACATGGATACCGAGGCCATGGACCGCATGACCGACGAGATCGGCAAATCCGGGGGAACGGCTAGTGCCTTCGAGGTCGACGTGAGCGACGCTGCATCGGTCGAGAAAATGGTGGCGTTCGCGGAATCCAGATTCGGCGGCCTGCACCTTGCCGTCAACAACGCCGGGATCGGCGGACCGTCGGAACAAACGGCGGACTATCCCCTCGAGGGGTGGCACAAGGTCATGGACGTCAACCTGAACGGCGTCTTCTATTGCGTGAAGTACGAAATCGCGGCCATGCTGCGCTCCGGCGGCGGGGCCATCGTCAATATGGCCTCCATCCTCGGTGGCGTCGGGTTCCGCAACGCGGTCGCCTATACCTCGGCCAAGCACGCGCTTCTCGGTCTGACGCGCGCCGCATCGCTGGAATATGCCCCGCAGGGTGTGCGCATAAACGCGGTCGGACCGGGCTTCATCGAGACACCGCTCCTTTCAAAGAACCTCGATGCCGATGCACTTGCCCAGCTCGCCGGACTGCATCCGCTCGGCCGCATCGGCACGCCCGAAGAAGTCGCCGCGCTGACATGCTTTCTGCTGTCGGATCGGGCTTCCTTCATCCACGGCAGCTATCATCTGGTCGACGGTGGCTACGTCGCCCAGTAGCGCCTGCCCGGAACGGCATCGAGCGAGATCGATGCCGCCTCTATCCCCGCGATCCACTTCGTTGCAGGGCGCGCAATAGCCACCGTCGTGGCGCTGCATCACATCGGGTCTTGACATTCACATAGCTCGCTGGTTATTGATTCAATCAATAGCTGGAGAGTTATTTATTGCGATGACAGAGACCCACGATATCCTGTTCAAGACGCTTGCCGACCCGACGCGCCGGGCCATTTTCGAGCACCTGTGCCGGGAGGGGGAGCAGACGGTCGTGGCGCTGACCCGGCGTGCCGGGATTTCGCAGCCCGCGGTCTCCAAGCACCTCAAGGCGCTCAAGGAGGCCGGTCTGGTGAGCGGTCATCACGAGGGCCGCGAGACGCGCTACACCGCTCAGCTCGAGGCCCTGGCGCCGCTGAACGACTGGGCGGAGAAAATGGCCGGATTCTGGGAACACCGGTTCGACGACCTCGAAGATCTGCTCAAAAGGATGGACCAATGACGCAAACCTCGACCGATACGCGTTCCGTAGTTGTCGAGCGCGAATTCGCGCATCCGCCGGAAAAGCTGTGGCGCGCACTGACCCAGCCGCACCTCATCGCGGAATGGCTGATGAAGAACGACTTTCAGCCGGACGTGGGGCACCGGTTCAACCTCACCGGCGAGTGGGGCGGGGTGCTCGATTGTGAGGTCCTCACCGTCGAGCCTTATGAAACGCTCTCCTATACGTGGAACTTCAACCACGAGGACGCGGCTTTCGCTCTCAAGAGCGTGGTGACGTTCACCCTGACGCCTGCAGGCACGGGGACGCATCTGCGTATGGAGCAGGAAGGCTTCCGATCCGACCAGAAGCAGGCTTTCGGCGGTGCGAAGGCCGGGTGGCAGGAGTTCTTCACGAACCTCGAGCAGGTTCTGGAGCGTACCGACTGAAGCGTACTGTTTGCAAGGAGACGATCAATGAAGTGGAATTCCTGGATACGGCAGAGCCACCGGTGGCTGGGTGTAGTCTTTACGCTGACCGTCGCCGCCAACTTCATCACTATGGCCTTCATGGAGCCGCCCATGTGGGTAGTTTATTCGCCGCTACCGCCGCTGTTCCTGCAACTGTTTTCGGGCCTTTACATGTTTGCATTGCCCTATTTTAACAAAGGCGGGAATAGTCAGAGCGCGCAGACGGGGGCATGATCGGCCATGGCCGGCAAGGAAAAACCCAAACTGCTCTCGGGCGGCAACCCGCAGATTCCCAAGGGGGAGGGCGATGGGCCGGTGCAGGCGTATATTGCCGCCATGCCAGGGTGGAAGCACGATGTGGGGCGCGAACTCGACGCCCTCATCACGCGCACCCTGCCGGACGTGGACAAGGCGGTGAAGTGGAACTCGCCGTTCTACGGTGTCGAGAACCCCATGTGGTTCCTCAGCTTTCATTGCTTCGACAAGTACATCAAGGTCACCTTCTTCGACGGGGCTGCGCTGGAGCCGCAGCCGCCGGTGACGTCGAAATACGAGAAGGTGCGCTATTTCCACGTCCATGAGGGCGAGCAGATCGACGAGGCCCGGTTCACCGACTGGGTGATCCAGGCGAGCAAGCTGCCCGGCGAGAAGATGTGACCGGCCGCCGGCCGGGGAAACGAGACCGTAATACGAGGACAGAGTTTTCAATGACCGAACAACCTGGACCCGAACGCATCGACGAGTACATCACGGAAATCACCGACTGGCGCGGCCCGCTGCTGGCTCGCCTGAGGCATGCCATTCTCGCGGCCGACGACGGGATCGTCGAGGAATTCAAGTGGATGGGCAGCCCCGTCTGGTCGCACAGCGGCACGATCGTGGTGGCCAATGCGCACAAAGCCAAGGTCAAGCTGACCTTCGCTCATGGCGCAAAATTCCCCGATCCCGACAACCTGTTCAACGGCGACGACAAGGGCGCGACGCGGCGCTCCATCGATCTGTTCGAGGGTGACGAGATCGATGAGGCGGCCCTAACAAACCTCGTGCGCACGGCGATCACCTACAATCAGACGCACCTGAAAAAGAACGCGAAGAAATCCGGCGC
>CAZNHG010000313.1:0-3908 GCA_964572555.1 uncultured Devosiaceae bacterium
TCAATAGTCGGTAATCTGGGGCGCATCGACCCCAAGCCGAGGCTATCCTAAATTTTCCACAGATCCTGGAGAAACAGATAGCGGCCAAAAGGGTCTTTTCACCCATCTTTCTAGAATTCTTTGAAAATCACGATTTCCCCTCAAAGCAACTAATGATGATTTTCTCATTAAGCTTCCAATAAGCCCCGGTTTCTCGAAACCATCGAGGTTATATCGCCATTTCGCATGACCAATAAAGAGTCCGTTTTTACTTGACCACTACACAATTCGCCGCTGGCCATTGCGCCACGCCCAGCGATTGAGCGTGCAATCGCAAGTATTCCGTGCATTCGTCTGCGGGAATGGGCTTTGCGTACAGATAGCCCTGTCCGGCGTTGCACTCCAAGGAGCGCAGGTAGTCCTCCTGCGCTTTTGTTTCAATACCTTCGGCCAGTACGTCGAGCCCGAGGCTATGCCCCATCTGGATGATAGCCTGTGCAATCGCGCCGCTTTCACGGTCCTCGGGCAGACCGCGTGTGAACGACTGGTCGATCTTTAGCCGGTAGAGCGGAAACTGCTTCAAGTAGCTCAGGCTCGAATAGCCAGTGCCGAAATCGTCTATTGCGAACTTTATGCCTAGCTTGTGCAGGCTATCGAGCTTGCGCAGCACCTCGTCCAGGCCGTGCATGACAGCGCTCTCGGTGACCTCGAGTTCGAGAAGGTCCGCTTGCAGACCGCTGCGTGACAACGCCTCCATGACCACGTCGACGAAGTCGGGCTGCCGGAACTGGTTCGCCGATACGTTCACCGCTACGGTTCCCGTGATCAACTGCTGTGATACCCAGCTGGCATGCTGTCTGCAGGCGGCTTCCAGTATCCAGGTGCCGATCGGTACGATCAGCCCGCTTTCCTCGGCAATGGGAATGAACTGGGCGGGCGATATGAGGCCAAGCTTCGGATGGCACCAGCGCACCAGCGCCTCGAGACCGACGACGGCGCGTGTACGGAGGTCCACCTGCGGCTGATATACAACGGACAGTTGCCCGCGTTCGATGGCGTGGCGCAGGTCGCCCTCGAGCATCAGTCGCTCCAGCGCCCGCTCATTCATTTCGACCGAGTAGAACTGGTAGCGGCTGCGACCCATCCTTTTCGCCACGTACATCGCGGCATCGGCATTGCGCAGCAGCGTTTCGACGTCATGCCCGTTCTCCGGAAAGCAGGCGATGCCGATACTTCCGCCAAGCACGATCTCCGTGCCGTCGAGCACGAATGGAGATGTGACAGTGGCAAGGAGCTTTTCGGCGACGTGGGCGGCATCCTTTTCTTCGTTGATCTCTGGCAGGATGACGAGAAACTCATCTCCGCCCTGCCGGCTCACCGTGTCTGCCGTGCGCACACACCTGCTGAGCCTTGCCGCGACTTCACGCAGGACCTGGTCGCCCAGCTCGTGTCCGAACACGTCATTGATATTCTTGAAGCGATCGAGGTCCACGAACATCAGCGCAAGACGCTTGCCGGAGCGCTGGGCCTGCGCGAGCGCCACATTCAGGCGATCGCTGAGCAGCAACCGGTTCGGCAGGCCGGTCAGCGCGTCGTGCTGGGCCATGTAGGCGAGCCGCTCATCGATGCGCCTGCGCTCGATCGCGGCGCTCAGCGTATTGGAGAGGCTCTGCAGGAAGCCGATGTCATCGGTCGTGAATTTGCGCGTCTCGCACGCATAGGCACCCAGGACGCCGAGCGGTTCTCCGACCCCGCCGATCGGGACATCGATGCCGCTGACGATATGGTGACTGATGAGCAACTCAGATGGCGTGAAGCGTAACTCATCACAGAAGTCGTCGACGATCACCGGCTCATGCGATGCCAGGGCATGCTCCGCCGGGCAGTGCTCCGTTGCACCGCCAAGGGTGCGGCCGATCCAACCCGGCTGCCAGCCAACACCGGCTTTTAGAAAAAACGAGCCTTCATCCACGTCGAGCAGCATGACTTTGCTGTATCCCACGCCGAGACCTTTGGCGATGGCTGACGCAGCCTCGGTGAACACCTGGTCGAGATTCGTGGCGGAAAGCGCGAAACGCCCGAGTTTCGCCACCAACACCTGCTGATAAGCTCGGGAAAGCAGTGCTTGCTCGGTGCGTTTTCGCACAGAGACGTCCTGGATCGTTCCATACAGACTCAGAACCTTGCCGCTTTCGTCCTTCCTGGGTACCGCCACCACCTTGACATGAACCTCCTTGCCGTCCGCGTGCCGCGCCAGAAGCTCATATTCCTGCGTGTCACCCGCGGTGATCGCTCGGTTGACCTTTTTCCTCAGGAGCGTGGTACTTGCGGCGTCGAACAGTTCGGCGTTCTCCTCGAAGTCACGCGGCGGCCCAAGATCGGGGTTGCGCCCCAGAATCTCGAACACTTGCGGTGACCAGGTGATCGCCTGGGTGGCAATGTCGTACTCCCAGTCCCCCATCTTCCCGATACGCTGCGCTTCGTTCAGCCGCTCCTGCGCCCGCTTGAGATCATGGATGTCCGTGCAGGTGCCAAACCATTTCACGATATTCCCCGCATCGTCGCGCAGCGGCAGGGCCCGTCCGAGCATCCAGTGGTAAACGCCGTCCGCCCGGCGCAGCCGGTATTCGATCTCATACGGCTCGCCGCTCTCGGTGGCCTCTTGCCACCGTTTGGCTGCCCGTGGCCGGTCCTCTGGGTGAAAAGGTGGATTCCAGCCGTGGCCGAGGCTCTCCTCCAGGGTCAGACCCGTGTAGTCCAACCAGTGCTGGTTGAATTGAACGTGCCAGCCGTCGGGCCGCGTCACCCAGACGATCTGCGGCATCGTTTCGATCAGGGTGCGGAATTCCGCCTCACTTGCCCGCAGGGCTTCCTCGGCCTGCTTGCGATCAGTAATGTTATGGGCCAGCACCAGTTTCGCACGCCGGCCTTCGAACATCAGGGTGTGAAATGCGATTTCCACATCGATCACCCGGCCATCACTCGTGTAGTGCCGCCATGTACCCGCATTGTTCATACTCTGCGAGCGGTTCTCGACACTCTCAATGAGCCTTGGCACATCCTCGGGCGGGCGGATGTCCTTGATTGTCATCTGCAGAAACGCGTCCCGGCTGTATCCATATTGCCTGATGGCGGCATCATTGACGGCAAGGAAGGCCAGGGTTTCCAGGTCGTAGATCCACATCGGGTGTGGATTGGCCTCGAACAGCTCGCGATGTCGTGCCTCGCTCTCGCGCAGGTGCGCCGCGTTATCATTCAACAGGCGGCGCACCTCGGTAATTTCGACAATGTTCGATGACGGGGCGGTCTGGGCGGGAGCGGCCAGTGCGGCCACCTGACGGCCTACGCGACGCCCCGCCAGCGTGCCGCCAATCACGCCGATCAGCGTTGCAATCACAATCAACAAGACGAGCGCGCCACCGGCGGCAAGCAGCGGTCCGTGGAGGGCCGCATACGGAATTTCCAGGGTTACAGCCCAGGGAGAGAGTTTCGACTCAACATGGAAGCGTTCTGTCTCATCTTCGTTACGTTCCGGGTCGAAGCCTTGCGGTGCACGGCGGGCAATGATGTCGCCGCGACCATCGGTAAGGGTCACCGCCCAACCGTTGGGCAAGGCTATGGTGTCGATGTGCTCCTGGAACTGCCGGGTCTCCAGAGGACTGAGCATCAGGTGGGTGACCTTGCCGTTACGCAGACCCGGCACGGCGATGGCGACAAGCTGTTGTTTGGCGACTGGTCCCATGATACTGTCACCGACCGCAGGACGCCCGGTTTCCAATGCTGTGGGGGCAGCGGCACGATCCTCTGAACGTGGAAGGGGTGACAGTTCCGTGCCGAATGGCACACGCGTGTTAAACAGCATCCTTATTGGGTCACCCACGTCAGCGAAGACGACGAACTTCGCGTTGACTTCTCAGCGGGCGTTGTGG
>CAZNHG010000314.1:0-3896 GCA_964572555.1 uncultured Devosiaceae bacterium
GGTCTTGGCGATCCGCTGCTCGAGTTCGGCCACCTCGTCGCGCTCCTCGCCGTCGCCGAGCTCCTTCTGGATCGCCTTCATCTGCTCGTTCAGATAGTATTCGCGCTGCGTCTTCTCCATCTGGCGCTTGACGCGGCTGCGTATACGCTTCTCGACCTGCAGAACGCCGATCTCGCCCTCCATCAGCTCGAGAATCTTCTCGAACCGCTCGTTCACGGAGACGGTGGAGAGCAGGTCCTCCTTGTCCTGGATCTTGACGACCAGGTGCGAGGCGATCGTGTCGGCGAGCTTGGAGGGGTCCTCGATCTGGTTGACCGCGGACAGCACCTCGCTCGAGATCTTCTTGTTGAGCTTGACGTAGTTCTCGAACTCCTGGAGTACCGAGCGCCCCAGCGCCTCGACCTCGACCTTCTCGTATTCGGGTTCAGCCAGTACGCTGGCCTCGGCCTCGAAGTAGTCGGTGGTCTGCAGGTACTTGTCGATCTTGGCCCGGTTCAGCCCCTCGACGAGGACCTTCACGGTGCCGTCGGGCAGCTTGAGCAGTTGCAGGACGGAAGCGATCGTGCCCGTTTCATAAATGTCGTCCGGCGTGGGGTCGTCGTCCTGCGCGTTCTTCTGGGTGACCACGAGGATGTGCTTGTCGTCGCGCATCACCTCTTCGAGCGCCTTGACCGATTTCTCGCGGCCAACGAACAACGGCACGATCATGCCGGGAAAGACCACGATATCGCGCAATGGCAGGACCGGATACACCCGTTCACGGTCGAATTCGCTAGCACCAGTTTCGGTGTCGGACATAACTGTTCCTTTCGCGGGGTCCCCCGGCCCCATGGCCCGGGGGATGAAATGTTCGCTGCACCCAACGCAGCTATATGATTCTTGCTATTAGATAGGTTGGCTGATTGCCGGGACAAGTCAATCGCGCCGGATTTCTGGCCTTGACAGCTCTCAACCTTTCCACCGCCGCTACGGCGCCGCCACGACATCGGGTCCCACGTAGCGGGCGCGCGGCCGGATCAGCGTTCCCGTCTCCGCCTGCTCCAGCGCATGGGCCAGCCAGCCGGCGGTGCGCGCCATGGCGAACAGGGTCATGGGTACATCCTCGGGCAGCGCGAACGCAATGCTCAGCGCCGTCAGGGCGAAATCGACGTTAATACGTTCTCCGGACAACGCTTCCGCCTCGCGCCTGAGGTCGGCGAGATGCGGCGGCAACTCGAACGCCGCCAGTAAACCTTGCGCCCGCACATCGCCTTCCGGGTAGAGTTCGTGCCCGAGCGAGGGCAGTTTGCGCCCCTGCCCGATCCAGTCGCGCACGGCCCGGGCGGCCCCATCGCGTTCGGCTGCGCGCACGAGAGCGGCAACCCCGGCGGAAGCTCCGCCATGCAGCGGGCCGGACAGGGCGCACAGTCCCGACAGCACCGCCGCCGCCAGTGACGCGCCCGTCGAGGCCGTTACGCGGGCAGCAAAGGTCGATGCGTTGAGTTCGTGGTCGGCCAGCAGGACCAGGGCCCGGCGGATAGCATCGGCGGCAGCCGGATTGCCCCAGCGCTCCGCCAGTCGTTCATGCACGAGCGCGTCGCCAGTTCCAGCCAACGTCCCGGCGACGGTATCGAGTACCGAGCCCGCTTCGTCGCGCAGGATACCCCCGCTGCGGCCGAGCGTCGGTGCGTCACGCGAAGCGCGGACGGCGAGGCATGCCATCAACGCATCCATGCCCCCGACCCGCTCCGCTCCCGGCAGCGTCACCGGGCCGGACTGCAACAGAAGCGCTGCCGTTTCCTCGTACGTCGCGCCCGCAGCGAACTCCGCGGCGTCCCGCCCGCGGTAGAAGAGCCGTCCGTCGGCGATGGTGGAGATCGCCGAGGGCAGAACCGGATCGCCCCACTGGATCGTTCCCGCGGCAACGCGGTCGGCCGGCCGCCGGCCGCGATTGCGGCCCGCGAGCCGCTGCACATCGGCTTCGGCGTAGAGGCTCTTGCGCGGATCTTCCGGATCCCGCTGTGCCCGGATGCGGCCGCGGCTGACATTGGCGTAAAGGGTTTGCGGCTTGGTGCCGAGCACCGCCAGGGCCTCGGTCGCGGTTATCCATTTCATGGCGATACATTGATCGAATTCGTCAAGATTGACGTCAAGTATAAACCTCCTACCTTCCGGCACAACAGCCGAAGGAGTGGGTCATGAAAGTGGAAAACGGACTTGAAAACATCGTCGCCGCGGAGACCACGCTGTCGCATGTCGACGGTGCCGCGGGCGAGTTGATCATCTGCGGCCGGAGGCTCGACGAGCTGGCGACGCACCATACCTTCGAGGATGTCGTCGCGCTCATGCTGGCGGATCAGTTCGATACCCTGCCCGCCGACATGATCTCCGCACTCGCCGGCGCCCGTTGCGCCGTCCACGAGCGGGTCGCGCCCTCTGCGGCGTCCCTTTCGCACTTGCCGGTATTCGACGGCATGCGTGCCTTGATGGCCATGCTGCCGGATGGCGAGGACGCCGAGACCGCGCTGCTTCTCATCGCCGCGCCGGCCGTCTGCACGGCGCTGCTCCTGCGCGCCCGCGACGGCGCGGACGGCATTCCGCCCCGCAAGGATACACCGCACGCCGCCGACATCCTCCACATGAGCGGCCTGCCCGAAAGCGATGCGGCCACCACGGCTCTCGACCGGTATCTGATGACCGTGACCGATCACGGCCTCAACGCCTCGACCTTCACCGCCCGCGTCGTCGCCTCGACCAATGCCGGCCTCACCTCGTCCGCGCTTGCCGCTCTGTGTGCCCTCAAGGGGCCGTTGCACGGCGGGGCGCCCGGGCCGGTGCTCGACATGCTGGACGGCGTCGGCACACCGGAGAACGCTGAAAGCTGGATTGCCGCTGCCCTCGCCCGCGGCGAGCGGCTGATGGGTTTCGGGCATCGCGTCTATCGTGTCCGCGATCCGCGGGCCGATGCGCTGCGCGGTGCCGTTCAGCTTCTGCGGAACGACAGCACAGCCGCCGCAGAGCGGCTCGCCCTGGCGGAAACCGTCGAGCGGGCCGCACTTGCCGCCCTGGCGAAGCACAAGCCCGACCGCAAGCTCGAAACCAATGTCGAGTTCTATACGGCGATGTTGCTGGAGGCGCTGGGTGTGCCACGCGACGCTTTCACCTGCGTCTTCGCGATGGGCCGCGTGACGGGATGGGTGGCGCATGCGCGCGAGCAGACCCGCACCGGCCGGCTGATCCGGCCCCAGTCGCGCTATGTCGGCCCCGGCCCGCAACAGGCCGCCTGACACACCCCGCACGAAAAAACGCCGGAAGGAAATCCCTCCGGCGTTCGCATTCGTTCCGTATGTAGCCGGATCAGGCGCCGGCGCTCACATCTTCCTGCTTGCCACGCTCGGCGTAGATATAGAGCGGACGGGCGTCCGTTCCCTCCACGACCTCGGCGCTGATGACCACTTCCTCAACGCCCTCGAGGCTGGGCAGATCGTACATGGTATCAAGCAAGATGCCCTCCATGATCGAGCGCAGGCCACGGGCACCCGTCTTGCGGGCAATGGCCAGACGGGCGATGGCCCGCAGCGCTTCCTCGTGGAAGGTCAGCTCGACCTCTTCCATGTCGAACAGGCGCTGATACTGGCGCACCAGCGCGTTCTTCGGCTGGGTCAGAATCTCGATCAGAGCGTCCTCGTCCAGATCGTCCAGGGTCGCGATGACCGGCAGACGGCCGATGAACTCGGGAATGAGACCGAACTTGACCAGGTCCTCGGGTTCGACCTTGGACAGCAGCTCGCCGATCTTGCGTTCCTCGGGGTCGCGGACGTCGGCGGCAAAGCCGATGGACGTGCCCTCGCCGCGTGCCGAAACGATCTTCTCGAGCCCGGCGAACGCGCCGCCCACGATGAACAGGATGTTCGTCG
>CAZNHG010000315.1:0-3895 GCA_964572555.1 uncultured Devosiaceae bacterium
GCCGCAAGTCTCGGGAACAAGCGGACGGGTTCGGAAATTGACATCATGATCGCTCTCTGGTTCGCGTTTTATTGACATCGGGAACACGGTGATGCTGGCGCATTTTCAGCGCCGCGCATCCGGCACCGCGGTGGCGGGGTCCCCGTCGGCTGCCGCCTCGAGCATCGGAACGAGCGCCTCGACGGCCACGGGGATCGAAAGCAGCGAAACGCGGGCAAAGGCAGCGACGACCTCATTCGGCAGGAAGATTTCCCCGCCCGTCCCGTAGGCGCTCAGAAACGGGCGGCTGGGTAGCTCCATAATGGTCCGCCGGGTTTGCTCGTCGCCGTACCAGACGATGATGTCGGCATCGATCGGCGCAATCTCCTCGGCGGACAAGGCAAGCGAGAACGTCTGTTCATCCGATAGCGCATCGAGCGCGTCGGGGATTTCGAAGCCCAGGGCCGTCAGGAACTGGGTGCGCACGTCGTGGCGCGTATAGGCGCTGGGGTTCTCGCCCCGTGTGGCTGCGACGACCACCGTCATGTCCGCCCAGTCCGGGTGCGCGCGGCGAATGTTCTCAATCCGGGCCTGGATCGCGGCGATTTGCCTCTCGGCCTCGTGTTCCTCGCCGACCGCGCGCCCCGCGAGCCGCGCCCGTTCGTCCCACGCCAGGGCGTAGTCGCCCGCGCCCTCGGGCACCGCCACGACAGGAGCGATCAGGCTGAGCCTTTCATAGTCCGCCGCGTCGATTCCCGACCACAGCGCCACGATCACGTCCGGATCGGCGCCGGCGATGGCCTCGAGATCGAGATCGCCTTCCAGCACCACCGGCACGCTGGAAAGCAGGGGTTCCGCCCAGGGACCCGCAGTCAGTTCGAACCCGTCCTGCGCCCGCCATTGCCGTACGGTGACCGGCTGGACTCCCAGTGCCAGAAGATTGCCGATCCCTCCATAGTCGATACTTGCGACACGCTCGGGTTTCTCTGGAATGACCGTCTCGCCGAACTTGTGCTTGATGGTGAGCGGGAAATCCTGCGCGCTCGCGGGGGCCGCGAGAGCGAGGACGCTCACCAGAACGGCGCAAATCAGGTGCTTGATATGCAAGGTATCAACCCTCCGAGCTGGTGGAAACGAGCGGCACGAAATCGCGCGTGACCAGATGGCTGAGAAGGATTGCCATGGTGCTCTCCAGCGAGCGGAAGCTCAGTGCCCGCATCGGCTCGCGGTTGAGCAGGATGTGCTGGTTGTGCTGAGGCGCGTGCAGAACCTCATCCCAGCCGGGCACGAGGTTCTCCCACGCCTCGATCCGCGATTGCGGCGGCTGACCGAAGGCGATGTTGTAGGTGCCGATCAGGAAATCGGCATCGATCTGCGGCAGGAGTTCCGGGCTGATCTCGGTATTGCCGTCCTTGGTCTCGGCAATGAGGTCGGGCATGGCAAAACCGAGATCGCGCAGTGCCTGGCTGAGTGCGGCATAGTCGCTGTAGACATAGAGCTGGGTGTCGAATACCTCGGCGATGGCGACCGACACCTCGCCCGGATCGCCAAGGGTCGACGCCACCAGGTCGCGGGCGCGCGCAAGCTTGGCTCGATAGCCGGCCAGCCCCTGTTCGTAGGCGTCGAGCATGCCGGCCGCGTCGGCGACCTTGCGGTACCGCTCCAGCATGGGATTGGACCAGACCCCGATCACCACGGTGGGCGCGATGGTGCTCAGCTTGTCGCGCAGCTCCGCCTGCCAGTCGGGGATCAGGATCAGGTCGGGTTCGACGGCGGCGACCGCCTCCAGATCGGGCTCGTTGGGCCCGCCGACCCAGGCGACGTCCGAGTTTTCGAAGCGGAAATCGAACAGGTTATAGGCGCCGCGTACATAGGGCTCGCCGTTGTTGATGGCCTCGTCCGTACGTCCACTCGAGCCGACGAGTGGCGCCCCGAGTTCGAGAAGCGGGGCGGTGAACTGCTCCCCTCTCAGCGAGACGATGCGTTGCGGCGCGACGGGAATCTCGACGGCCGTGCCCGTATCGTCGACAAAGGTACGCATCTCCTGCGCAGCGGCGGGCAGAACGAGCAGGCACAAGGCGAACGTCAATCCGGCAAGAACGGGTTTCATAAGAAACTCCCCCAAGGGTCAAAGATGCGATTTGGCCGCAGCGCGCTGCAGCAGGTAGACGAAGACGGGCACACCGATGATGGCGGTGACGAGCCCGGCCGGTATCTGGACCGGGGCGAAAAGGGTGCGGCCGAGAAGATCGGCAACGAGAACGAGAAGCGCGCCGACAAGCGCGGTGAGTGCGGTGTGCAAGCCCACCCCCGCCCGCGCGATACGCCGTGCGGCGTGCGGGGCGATGAGCCCGACGAAGCCGAGCGGGCCGACGATGGCCGTGGCCGCCGCGGCGAAGCCGACGGCCACCGAGATGAGCGCATAGCGCACCCATCTGACCGGCGCGCCAAGGCCGGTGGCCATGTCCTCTCCCATGCGCATCACGGCCATGACGCGGCTGAGGCCGAAAACCAGCGGCATCAGGACGGCCGACCACAGCGCCAGCGCGCCCACATCGCCCCAGGTCGCCGCATTTATCGAGCCCGACAGCCAGGTCAGGGCGGACATGGCGCGGTTGATCTCGCCATAGGTCAGCAGCGCCGAAGAGACGGCGGAAATGAAGGCCGAGACCCCGATCCCGATGAGGATGAACCTGATGGCATTGTTCCCCCGCGCGCGATGGGCAAGCCCCTGCACCAGCGCGGCAACGATCAGCGCGCCGGCAAAAGCAAGGACGGGCCGCAGGTTCACGTCGATATCGGGGAACGCGACGATCGCGGCGATCACCGCCAGCGCCGCCCCCTGGCTGATGCCGACGAGCGAGGGATCGGCAAGCCCGTTGCGTGTGACGTTCTGCAGGGCGCCGCCCGACAGGGCCATCATCGCCCCGACCAGCGCCGCGGCCAGCGTGCGGGGGAAGCGGAACTGCCACACGACGTTGTCGATGGCTTCGCTGACAGTCACGCCGCGCAGGGTGTCGATGACGGCGCCCACGCCGACATCGTAGCTGCCCGTCGCGAGGCTGATCGCGGTGACCGCGAGAAGCAGCGCCAGCAGGATGAGAACGGCGACCGCCGCGCGCAGCGGCAAACGCAGCGCCACGCGCTCGGCGGGGCTGCGCAGAACTAGGTGCCGCGGGGCCTGTGCGCTCGCCATGCTCATCAGCGCGCCCTCTGCCGCACGAGATGAACGAACAGCGGCGCGCCGACCATCGCCGTGATGATCCCGGTTGAGATCTCTTGCGGCGCTATGGCGACGCGTGCAATGGTATCGACTGCGAGCAGGTACCCTGCCCCCACCAGCGCCGAATACGGGACGATCCAGCGATAGTCCGCGCCGGTGAACAGGCGCACGACATGCGGGATGACCAGCCCGATGAATCCCAGGGGTCCGGCAAGTGCCACCGAGCAGGCTGTCAGGACAACGACAACGATCAGCAACTGCAGCTTGAGCCAGCCGGTTCTGACCCCGAGCCCGCGCGCCACGTCGTCGCCCATGGCGAGAACCGTCACCTGCCGCGCCAGCGCGAGCGCGAGAACCAGTGCGGCGCCGATCCACGGGCCCGTCACATACAGTACCGATATATCGCTTCCGGCCAGCGAGCCCGACAACCACACGCGCAACTGGTCAAAATTATCCTGGTTGAGCAGGTGTGCAACCGATATCACCGCGCTCAGGAACGCGGTGATCGCTGCCCCGGCCAGTGTGAGCGTGAGCGGCGTCGCTCCGCCCGGCGCCCAGAGCGCGATGGCATAGACGACAAGCGCCGCGCCCAGCGCGCCGGCTGCAGCGATCCTGGGCAACAGTGCTATCGAAGTGACACCGAAGAACCCGGCGGCCATCACCACGGCAAACGACGCACCGGCGAGCAGCCCG
>CAZNHG010000316.1:0-3894 GCA_964572555.1 uncultured Devosiaceae bacterium
GAAACCTTCACCGCCGTGTGCATGGATATCGCCCGCTCGATCAAGCAGCAGGGCATCGAGCACGTGCTGTTCGTGAACGGGCACAACGGCAACACGGCGGTCCTCAACGTCGCCGCGACGAAGATCCGGTACGATCTCGACATGAACGCAGCCGTTGCCTTCTGGTTCCAGCAGGCAGGTGATGTGGTGCGCAAACACGCCCAGACCGAGCGCTACGGTCACGCCTGCGAAATCGAGACCTCCGTCCTTTTGGCGCTGGCCCCCGAAATGGTGCGCACCGAAGCCCTTGAGGCGGGCGACATGCTGCCGGTCAAATACGAGCACGCATTCAACAATCAGCCGTTCTTTCACACCGTTCCGGTGCCATTCCACGAGCAGACCCGCAACGGGGTGTTCGGTGATGCGCGCCTGGCAACGGCCGCGATCGGAGAGGAAATCGTCGAGGCAGCGATCAAACGAACGCTGGCCTTCCTCGACACCTTTCTCGCCCCGAGAGGGGACTGATCGCGGAGAACGCAGGACGCCAAGGCGTCCCGCGTCGATGGCGGGAGAAACCCGGATCCTCCCGCACCGCCACAGGGCGGGGTTCATCTCCGGGAACAAAAGGGAGCAAGGACATGACAACACATAGATGCATAAGTGCCATCAGGCGCGCGATTGCCGGCGCGCTTGTCGTGGGCACGATGGTCTCGATAACCGGCGGCGTGGCGGCGCAGGATACCCCGCTCTACGGGCCGGATCCCGAAGAGGAAATCCGCGGTGGCACGCTCACCTACGGATCCCTCGTCGAACCGCCCGCGCTCGATCCGTTTCACCAGGGCGCGGACGCCCGCATCCGGGTGACGACCCTGATCTACCAGGGCCTCTTCTACGAGGGCATGGACGGTCCGGTGCCGCTCCTGGCGGAGGACTACGAGGTCTCCGAGGACGGGCTGACCTACACCTTCCACCTGCGTGAAGGGGTCACGTTCCACACCGGCGAGGACATGACCGCCGCCGACGTGAAGTACTCCTATGACTACATCCGCGATCCCGACAACGGTTCGCCGGGCGCAGGCGATTTCAACATGATCTCCGAGATCAATGTGATCGACGACTACACAGTCGAGTTCGTCCTGAGCCACCCAAACGCGTCCCTGCCCATGACGCTTGGCAACAAATACGGCGCAGTGGTACCCGAAGGCACGTTTGACGAGGAAGGTGCGCGCACGTCGTTGAACCAGACCAGCGTCGGCACCGGGCCCTTCCAGATCTCCAACTACGAGACGAACAGCTATCTCGAGCTGGCCGCCTTCGAGGACTATTGGCAGGAGGGCCTGCCCTATCTCGACGGCATTACCTATTTGTACATGCCCAACAATGCGGCGCTGCTGGTTGCCCTGCGCAACGGGCGGATCGATGCCGCCCAGCTCGGTCGCCCGCAGGATGCCGAGCAGCTCGAGGACTCCGAGGTCGTCAACGTTGAGCGCTGGCCATCCCTTGGCCAGAAGGCAATCGATCTCGATTCAACCTATGGGCCGCTCGAGAACCTCAAGGTGCGCCAGGCAATCGCCCTGGCCGTCGACAAGCAGGAGATCATGCAGGCCGCAATCGGTGGCTATGGCACCGTGATCAATTCCATCGTGGCCGGCATGCAGGACAGCTGGGGTGTACCAGCCGAAGAGCTCGAATTCGTCGGGCACGATCCGGAGCGCGCGCAGGAACTGCTGGCCGAAGCCGGGTTTGAGGACGGCTTCGATCTCGAACTGACCACGATCACCGGTTACGAATGGATGGATCCGGCGGCCGTCACCCTGCGCGAGCAGCTCGGCGAAGTGGGGATTAACCTGTCGATCGAGCGTATCGATCTCGGTGTGTGGATCGATAATTTCCGCAATCAAAACATGGGGTTCACCTTCAACGATTGGGCAACCCAGCCCGATCCGAACCTTCTGTTCTATCGGCACTTCCACCAGCGGCCCGAAGGCGCGGATTTCCGCAACTGGGACAATGAAAAGGCGTCCGAGCTTCTCGATCAGGGTCAGCAGACCTCCGACCTCGAGGAGCGCCGGGAAATCTATGCCGAGTTCCAGAAGGAGCTGACCCGCACCGTGCCCACGATCATGCTGTTTAGCTCGGACATCGTGACGGTGACCAACGAACGGGTGCAGCACTTCTATCAGCACCCGACCGGCTGGCACATGGGCATGGTCAAGGCCCAGGTCGAGTAGACCCGCTCGATCGCGCCGGCCCCGCGGGGCCGGCATTCGGGGCATTCGCCTGGGGCCTTCGTGCCGGGCGGATGCCCTCCGGTGACGTGTCCGGCATTTTTGCCGGGCACCTGGACTGACCCAGAAGGCGGAAAATTCAATGGGTAGCTATCTTGTGAAACGATTGGCCGCTTCGATCCTTACGGCCTTTTTGTCCAGTATCGCGGTGTTCCTGCTGGTGCGCGCCGTGCCCGGCGATGTCGTCGCGCAGATGCTGGGCCAGAGCGGGGGATCGGCAGCCGAACAGTCGCTTCGCAATTTCTTCGGGCTGGATCAGCCCCTCTACCAGCAATATCTGAGCTGGTTCCTGGGCGCGCTTCAGGGGGATCTGGGCCAGAGCTGGGTGCGGGGCACACCGGTTGCCCAGATGGTGTTTCAGGCGTTCCTTCTCACCTTGCAGCTCGGTCTGATGACGCTCGTGTTCGCCACCCTCATCGGCGTGCCCCTGGGGCTGATCGCCGGGCTCTACGAGGGCCGCAAGGTCGATAATTTCATTCAGGCGTTCAACATTCTTGGCCTGTCGGCACCGGTCTTCTGGCTCGGGCTTATTCTCCATATTACCCTTTCGTCGGTGCTTTCCTGGTCGCCGCCCCTGATCTACCGGCCGCCCTGGCAGGACCTGTCGCAGAACCTGCAAACCGTGCTGCTGCCCATTCTCTCGCTCGGCGTTCTTCAGGCCGCCGCCTATAGCCAGTTCACCCGCCAATGCGTGGTGGGGGCGTTCTCAGAAGACTATGTGCGCACAGCGCTCGCCAAGGGCCTTCCCATGCGCACGGTCTTTGCCAAGCACATCCTGCGCAACATCTCGATATCCCTGATCACCTTCATGGGGCTCATCCTCATCCAGATCCTGGGCGGTGTCGTTGTGATCGAGTCGCTGTTTGCGCTCCCCGGGCTCGGCCGGCTGCTGCTCACATCCATCGAGACGCGGGACTATCCAATCGTGCAGGGGGCGCTTCTGATGGTCGTGTTCAGCGCCCTGATCGTGAACCTGATCATCGACATGCTCTACCACATGATCGATCCGCGTGTCCGCGTGGGCTGACCGGGTGCGAAAGGAAACAACAATGAGCACAACCACAAGCAACGCACCCGCCCCGAACTCTGCAATATCGACTGCCGTGCGGATGGTGACGCGCTTTGCCAGGCGGGAGCCGGCATTCGCCATCGGGCTGGTCCTGTTCGGCTTGATACTTGTTATTGCCCTGTTTCCAACCCTGTTCGCCACCCGGTCCCCGACCGCGATCGACACCACCCAGTCGCTGCAGCCGCCGGGCGCGGCCTATTGGTTCGGAACCGACGAGGTCGGACGCGATATCTATGCGCGGGCCATTCACGGCACACGGGTGACGCTCTCCATCGTGGCCGGCTCGATGTTGATCTCGGCCGTAATCGGGGGGTTCTTCGGGCTGGTGTCCGGCTATCTCGGGCGCGCACCCGACATGATTGCCGGACGCGTCATCGACGTCATCCTGTCGTTCCCGCCCATCATCCTGGGCGTGGTGATCAGCGGCATCCTGGGGCCAAGCATCACCAACCTCGTGATCGCGCTGGCCATTGTCTACATACCGAGCTTTTTCCGCATTGCGCGCTCCGGCACGATCTCGGAAACGAACCGGACCTATGTCGAGGCAGCGCGATCGGT
>CAZNHG010000317.1:0-3892 GCA_964572555.1 uncultured Devosiaceae bacterium
TGTTCTCGGCGACGGAGAGTTCGTCGAACAGCACCGTCTCCTGGTGGATGGCGGTGATGCCGTGCTCGAAGGCGGCATGGGCCGAGGGCAGGGCGATGGTCTCGCCATCGATGGCGATCTCGCCCTCGTCGGGGGTGTAGATGCCGGTCATGATCTTGACCAGCGTCGACTTGCCGGCGCCGTTCTCGCCCACCAGGGCCGTGACCTGGCCGGGGTAGAGGTCGAGCGCGATGTCGTTGAGAGCCTTGACGCCGGGGAAGGACTTGGAGACGCCCTTGAGCGTCAGGCACGGCTCGGTGGCCGCTTCCATGTCCCCGGACTTGTGCATGGGTGCGTTCATGAGTGCCTTGCATCCGCTGGCGCGCCGCTGTCGCGGCCGCGATCTGGGGCGAAGGATAGCATATCGGGCAGCCCGGACACGCCGGGCTGCCCGCTGTGGATCACGATCAGAAGATATCCTTGTACTGATCGATATTGGAGGCGTCGTAGGTGAACGGTTCGGCCATGGCGGCGGAGCCGTTCTCGCCGATGGTCGCTTCGCCCACGCGGCCGATGCCGATGGTATCGCCCGGCTCCGCGGTCGCCTCGCCGGCCGCCAGCTTGTAGGCGATCTGCGTGATCGAGTAGCCTAGATCGATCGGGTTCCAGATCGCGAAGGACTCGGACGCGCCCGACTCGATGTGGCCGGCCATCTCGGAAGGCAGGGCGAGGCCCGTCACGTTGATCTCGCCGATCTTGTCGGCGTCGGTCACCGCCTGCGCCGCTGCGACGATGCCCACCGTCGTCGGCGCGATGATGGCGTCGAGATCGGGGTAGGACTGGATCAGGCCCTGGGCTTCGCGATAGGACTTGTCGGAGAGGTCGTCACCGTAGACGACGTCGACCATCTCGATGTCCGGATACTGCTCCTCGAGCACGCACCTGGCTTCCTCGATCCAGATGTTCTGGTTCGTGGCCGTCGCGGTGGCCGAGAGAATGGCGACCTTGCCGGTGTTGTCGTCCATGTGATCGGCGGCGAGCCGGATGATGGTCTCACCGATCAGCTCGTTCGACGACGGGTTGAGGTGCATCTGGCGGCCTTCCTCGGCAACGCCGGAGTCCCACGACACGACGGTAATGCCGCGCTGCATCGCCTTTTGGAGGGCGGGCACGACAGCGTCCGGGTCGTTGGCGGAGATGGCGATGGCGTCCACCTGCTGCGCGATGAGGGTGTTGATCACCTCGATCTGCGCCTCGGCGGTCGGCTCGGTCGGGCCGGTATAGATGATCTCGACGTCGCCCAGCTCTTCAGCGGCTTCCTCGGCGCCTTCGGCCGCGGCCTCGAAGAAGCCGTTGCCCAGCGACTTGACCACCAGCGCGACGCGCGTCTGCGCCTGCGCCGGAGCTGCGACGGTGAGCATGGCCGCGGCAAGGGCCGTGGTTGTGATTGCGGTTTTCAAAAAGCCCATGATTTCCTCCCTGGAGCTTCCTCGTGGTGTGCCGGAACCGGGATATCCCGAGTGTCCCGGCGATGCGCGTCCTGTCAGGCGGCGGTCATGATCGCGCGCGCCGGTGACGGGATGTCGTCGGGGTGAAGCTGTGCCCGGATGCGCTGCCATCGTCTCGCGGCGGATAGCGCAGGCCGTATAACGCGGTAGCGCGACGGCCGGGCGTTTGCATGAGCTTCCTCCCAGTGCCCCAATCGTTTCCACCATTCCCGATCAGTGTCAATCATAAAATCGTCATTATCCGTCATACGACAGCATGCGTGACGGATTTTGAACGTTTCTGATTGACAGGCAGGGGGTGCCCTGTCCTATGACATTGTGCAGGATGTCATCATTCCATGCCGATCGGGAGGAGAAAATGGCCGAGAGCCCGGCGCCGTCGCGTCTTGAAAATTTGTGGGACGATTCCCGCGCAGCCGGGATGAGCGAGCCCGATCGACTGGTTTATCGCTCCAACCTTCTGGGGTCCGACAAGCGCGTCACCAACTACGGCGGCGGCAATACGTCGTCCAAGATCAAGCAGGCCGATCCGCTCACCGGCGAAGAGGTCGAGATCCTGTGGGTCAAGGGGTCGGGCGGCGATGTCGGCACGATCGGGCTCGAGGGCTTCGCGACCCTTTACATGGAAAAGCTCCACGCGCTGAAGTCGCTCTATCGCGGTCAGGAGCACGAGGACGAGATGGTGGGGTATCTGCCGCACTGTACGTTCAACCTCAACCCGCGCGCGGCCTCCATCGACACGCCGCTGCATGCCTATGTGCCGCGCCCGTTCGTCGATCACATGCATCCCGACGCGATCATCGCCATCGCGGCGTCGAAGGACTCGAAAAAGCTCACCGCGGAAATCTTCGGCGACTCCATCGGCTGGCTGCCCTGGAAGCGCCCCGGGTTCGAGCTCGGGCTGTGGCTCGAGAAATTCTGCCAGGAGAACCCGGACGCCAAGGGCGTGATCCTTGAAAGTCACGGCCTGTTCACCTGGGGCGACACGCCGGAAGAGTGCTACGCGACGACGATCGAGACGATCAACACGGCCATGGCCTGGCTCGATGACCGGACGAAGGGGCAGGCGCCGTTCGGCGGCGCGCGCCACGCGCCGCTGTCCGAGGCGGAGCGCCGCGCGGTCGCCGCGCAGGTGATGCCGAAGATCCGCGGCCTGATCTCCGAGGACAGCTACAAGGTCGGGCATTTCGACGACAGCGCGACCGTGCTCGACTTTGTCAATTCGCAGGATCTCGATAAGCTGGCGCCCATGGGCACCTCGTGTCCGGACCACTTCCTGCGCACCAAGATCCGTCCTTACGTGATCGATTTCGATCCGGCCAGCGACAGTGCCGAGTCCGTGGTCGAGGGGATGGCGAGCGAAATCGAGGCCTATCGCAACGACTATGCGGCCTACTACGAGCGCTGCAAGCATGCCGACTCCCCGGCCATGCGCGATCCCAACCCCGTGGTCTTTCTGATGCCGGGCGTGGGCATGATGACGTTTGCCAAGGACAAGGCGACGGCGCGCATTTCGGGCGAGTTCTACGTCAACGCCATCAACGTGATGCGCGGTGCCTCGGCCGTTTCCTCCTATCAGGGGCTCGACGAGCAGGAGGCGTTCGACATCGAGTACTGGCTGCTCGAGGAAGCCAAGCTGCAGCGCATGCCCAAGCCGAAGTCGCTTGCCGGGCGCGTTGCCCTGGTGACCGGCGGGGCCGGGGGTATCGGCAAGGCGACGGCCGGCCGCCTGTTGCGCGAAGGCGCGTGCGTGGTGCTGGCCGATATCGACGAGGCCGGGCTGGCCTCTGCGCAGGATGAACTCGCGGGCGTCTTCGGCAAGGACGTGGTGCGCACGGCCCGGTTCGACGTAACGGATGAAGGTGCAGTCGCCGGCGGATTCGCCGGCGCCTGCGTCGACTATGGCGGCATCGACATTCTGGTTTCCAACGCCGGCCTGGCTTCTTCCTCGCCGATCGAGGACACCACGCTCGAGCTGTGGAACAAGAACATGGACATCCTGTCCAAGGGTTATTTCCTGGTCAGCCGCGAGGCGTTCCGCCTGTTCCGGTCGCAGGCCATCGGCGGAAACGTGGTCTTCGTCGCCTCCAAGAACGGCCTTGCCGCCTCACCCAACGCCTCGGCCTACTGCACGGCCAAGGCCGCCGAGATCCACCTCGCACGCTGCCTGGCGCTCGAGGGTGCCGAGGCACAGATCCGCGTCAACGTGGTCAATCCGGATGCGGTGCTGCGCGGCTCCAAGATATGGACCGGCGAGTGGAAGGAGCAGCGCGCCGCCGCCTACAAGATGAGCACGGACGATCTCGAGGAGCATTACCGCCAGCGCTCCATGCTGAAGCGCTCGGTGCTGCCCGAGGATATCGCCGAGGCGATCTACTTTCTCGCCTCGGAGATGTCGGCCAAGT
>CAZNHG010000318.1:0-3887 GCA_964572555.1 uncultured Devosiaceae bacterium
TGGGGTGCCCAGCGGCGCCCCTTCTGCTTGTACGCACGCAACTCGTTCCCCGACATAGTGATTTGTAACTCTTTGACGAGGTTTTGTTGTCATCAAGGTGTTCGGGCTTGCGGAGCGTGAGGT
Organism: uncultured Devosiaceae bacterium; assembly: GCA_964572555.1. Taxonomy (GTDB): domain Bacteria; phylum Pseudomonadota; class Alphaproteobacteria; order Rhizobiales; family Devosiaceae; genus CAZNHG01. Next base: position 124 of record CAZNHG010000318.1, read on the forward strand.
CGAAAAAGCATTTCTTCAGGCACGTACCGCTCATGGCGCTCACAATCGCAACCTAACATTACAGTTGGTGCGCCGGGAGACCGGCAAGGAGTAGGTGGTGGAAGTCCACTACGATGAAGGAGTAGCGATCCACATCGGCCCCGAGCCGTGCGTTCGATCGCCTGCTCATTGCACAGGCCATCGTCGAGGAGATCGAACTGATAACCAGCGACGACATGGTGGCCCGCTATCCCGGGCCAATCGTCAAGGTATAGCGACTATGAAGGTCAATGGCCCGTCAGAGCCTGGAAGCAACCGCTAGCCCGGTCGCCTTTGCGAATTCAAGGCACGAGCCAATGGTGTGGGTTGACGAGGACTCAAGGTATTCGCGGAACAGGTCGACCTGCCAGAGCCACAATCGCGTAGCTACGCATTCCCGTTTGACGCTCGTCGCGGCATATCGCATGAGAACCGATAGTCTTGCGTAGCCATGAAGCCGCTCCCTGGGCACCTCATCGCGACGACGACCGCAGTCGGGGTTGCCAGGTGCATGGCAGGGCATAGGCAGCAGGACGCCTGCGATAGTATCCGTGGGCCGGAGCCCATAGATCAACGAAGAAGCTCCGTCTAGACATATGACTACCAGCACCCAGTCCAGATTTGATGTGCAAGCCCTAAAAGACCTTGCCGGATCGAACGTGTTTGCGCGCGGGGAGGCCTATTATCGCGACGGTTTGGTGGAGGTTCTCGGCATAGAGCACAATCGTGTGCTCGCCCGTGTTGCCGGTTCAGAGGAGTACCGCACCGTCGTCACCGGTCAGGCAACCGCGATCGGTGGAGAGTGTTCTTGTCCCGCCTTCGTGGAGTATGGGTTCTGCAAGCACATGGTTGCCGTGGCCCTGGCAGCGAATGCGACCGATCTCTCAGACGAGTTCGGAACAGGTAGTGCGCTCAAGCGCGTGCGGGACTACCTGCAGTCGCGGGATCGCGATGCTCTGGTCAAAATAATCATGGAGTTGGCCGAGCGCGATCCGGCGCTGTTTCGCAGGATGGAAGCTGCCGCCGCGATGCAAGGCGCTGATGACAAGACCTTCAAGTCGCAAGCGCGCAAGCTGATAAGAGATGCAACAGCTACTCACGGTTTCATCGACTATCAGTGGGCCCGGGAGTGGGCGGACAAAGCGGATGCCGTACTCGATATGCTGGAAGAAGCGGCGTCGGGACCGCGCTCCGCACTGGTGGTCGATCTTGCGGACGACGCGATCACCGCAATTGAACGTGCCATGGAGGATATCGACGATTCCAGTGGGCATTGCGGCATGCTGCTCGATCGTGCGCAGGACATTCACTTCGATGCCTGTCGCAATGCCAGGCCAGAACCGGTCCTACTCGCGCGCGATCTCTTTAAACGCGAATTTGAGGATGCATTCGGCACGTGCGGAGCTACCGCGGCACGATATGCTGAAATCCTGGGCGAAGAAGGGCTCGCCGAATACTACCGGTTGGCGCAGGAGGCGTGGGACAAGCTGCCGGCCTGGACCGGTCGCCGCCGGGATCCGGACCTCCAAAGATTCCACCGTTCGCGGCTGGCATCCATGCTTGATTTCTTTGCCGAGCGTGATGGCGATGTCGACAAGCGGATTGCCTTGCGCGCCAAGGATCTGGCCTCGCAGTGGGCGTATCTTCAACTGGCAACGTTCTGCAAGGAGCACGGACGGCTCGACGAAGCGCTGCACCATGCCGAGGAGGGACTGTGGCTGTTCGAGGACGATCCTCCAGACGAAAGACTGGTATCTTGTGCGGTCGACCTTTTGTTGAACGCGGACCGTAAGTCAGATGCTGAAGCCCATCTATGGCGTGCATTCGAGAAGAACCCCAGGTTCGATGTTTATGCCCGATTGCGCGAGCTGGGCGGCCCTGAAGCGTTTCAGCGTGCCCGCCACTTGCTGGAAGAGCGTCTCGAGACAGAGAATGCGACGCGGTGGTATTCGCCTGCTGACCTGCTCATTTGGATCATGATCGACGAGGAGATGTTTGACGCCGCGTGGAATGTCGTCGGCACCCACGGGGCAACGGGACGTGCACTGCACGACCTTGCCAGGGCGAGTGAGGCGTCACATCCCGATGAGGCGCTTGCGGTCTATGCCGAACGTGTCGAGGATCTCGCAAAGAGGGGAGGTCACGCCTATCATGAGGCTGCCTCCTTGATCGCCCATATGGCGCGATTTCAAGGCGCTGCCGAACGGGAAGCCTACATCGCCGATATAAGGCAACGGCACGGTCGAAAGCGCAACTTCATGAAACTGCTGCGATGAAACCAATGCGGCGATCAGCGATTGAAGAGCAGGATAGATTGATGCTGAGACGTCAGCGCGATTTTCGCGTAGCGGCCGACGTCGTCGCCAAGGCGTTCAGCGGGATTGAAGAAGTCGAAGCCATCGCCGTGATCGGCTCGGTCGCTCGGCCCTTGTGGAGAGAGATCCCGCGCTTTCGGGAGTTTCGGCGGGCCGGTGTTGAGGTATGGCACGAATGCAAGGATCTCGATCTTGCCGTGTGGATCTCCTCGCTCAATCGCCTCGACATACTGCGCAGGACGCGTGACCTCGCGCTGCGCGACGCCTATGCGGCGGGAACCGGCCCAGGCGTTCCAGGTCACGAGGTGGATGTGTTTCTGTTCGAGCCGGGAAGCGATCTCTACCTCGGTCGCCTTTGCGATTTCAATGCGTGTCCCAAAGGCAAGCCCGAATGCGAAGTGCCTGGCTGTGGCGCCTTCCCCTTCAACAAGGTTGTCAAAGGGTTTGCGCCTCGTGCCGACCTATTGTCTCGGGCGGCTTCTGCAACGCTCTACAGGCGCGGACAGGGCGTTCTCATGTCCGCTCTCGATTTGCCGCCAACGGCCGCGCCGCGCAACTAGCGCCACTTTGGCCATTGAATCACGGTTGGCGTGCCGCCTTGCGCTCCAATGTCTGGAGCGCAAGGCGGCGAGCTGAGACGATGAGCTCAGGCAATGGCTAGTACCGCTTCTAAAGCGGCTCGGGCACCGGCGGCAGCGCAAGTGTCCGGCACATGTTGCAGGCTTGACCGGATCCGCTCGACAATCGTTGGTGCCGACGCCAAAACGGCCCCGGCTATTGTCGTGGAGCGTCAGGATTTTCACGGTGTTCCACCCATTTGAGCAGCCCCTACTGCTATCGGGTCAAATTTGGCCCAGCTGTACACGGAAGCCACCGCTCCCCTTCGTTTGGACGGGGCGGCGGACCGAACTTCGGGGCAAGGTTCAGATTGTCGGCACGCCCGACAAATAGCTTCCACGCATCATACCCCCGAGAGCGACGCCGGGGTTCCAACCGGTCTGGGGAGCGAAATGGAGGAGCGGCCCTTGCGCCGACATTGATCTTTTGAACGTGGCGCTTGGATTCATCATGCGCTCGCGGTCGCGTCTCCGGCAATCGCTCGCGATGGGAAGTATCACGAGGCGCTTCCGAGGCATCGGGGGCTGAGCCAATCACGAACGAACTCGAAGGAACCCCGTTTCGGATTTCAAGTCTGGCTACGCCGTTGTCGGTCGCTTGGCGGCCCTGCAGAACCAGCAACTGGGGCCAGCGACATTTGACAATCTCTGCCGCGTATCGATGCCGCTACAGCGTGGCTCGAAAGTACCGTCCATCATAGGACACCATCGCTGGCTGCACAGTTTCCAGCAGAAAGGCCAATCGTGTTACGATATCTCTTACTTGTTGCATTCGCGACGATCACTTTCGGCACTGGCGCCTCATCACAGGCGG
>CAZNHG010000319.1:0-3832 GCA_964572555.1 uncultured Devosiaceae bacterium
GTTCCCGGGGGGAGACCGTGAGGGCGTCGGGTCCGCCGGTGTCCTCGCCGGGATTGAACCCTCCTGTCGCCGCATCCACATCGGCGTCCCTCTGCGGACGGCGTGTCCGCCATCGGGGCAGGGTTGCCTTGTAAAGCCGCGGCTTCATCGCCATATAAAGTAGACGGTTCTCCTGGCCTGACGCCGACATACCGATACCGGCGTCAAAGAAGAAATTCGTGGTTTTGTCGGCGTTGGCGTCGTTTCGCACGTGCTGCGAACCGAGAACGGCCGGCCGTGCACGGAACCCGCTGACAAAGCGCATACGCTGTTCGTGATCAAGACACGCTCGCTGCGGTCCGCCCACGCAGAGAACCTGGGTTCTCCTACATCGCGGGGGCTGAATTCCTAAAGAGCGAAAGCTGCACTCTCTGCGAAATGAATACGGCTTTCGAGCAGAAACCGGTGGCGCCCCCAAAGCGCACCCCACTTGCGAGGCACCTCAAATGACTGAGTTCGATTACACGGCCAATGCCGAGATTTACTCCGGTTGGCGCTCCACTCAACGGCGAACCCTGCGTCATCATCGATTCGAAACGGCCGCTGAAGCGCTGCGATTTTTGATCGAGGTCATGCCGCGCCAGCAATTGTCCGGCGCCATCCTGGAAATCGACGAAGAGCGCTTTGAAGCCAGCCAGATCACCGCGCTTTACCGGGACGAGGCCTATCCTCTCGCAAGAGCATGACGACAACCATGGAGGCAGCAATGCCCATCGCCAGCAAGATAATCCCGTTTCGCAAGCCCACTCACCTCCGCCTCGTATCGCCAAGCTCGTTCCTGGCTGACGCCTATCCGCGCTTCGCCAAAGCCCTTGGAAATCGCACCAACGCGTCGGTCGAAGCGGGATCCTCTCGAACTGAAGGGAAGGGCAGTTCTGACGCACCCCGGCACAAGCGCACCCAGGCAAAAGACAAGACCTGAACAGGCTCAAGGGCTCGTGACCTATCGAGCGAGCTGCGACGTACCTTTCGATTTACCCAGATTCCAGCGATAACCAGTGTGGGTCCAACGCCGAAAAAGCACTTAGCCCCTGCAAGAATTCAGGATACCTGAAATGACGCTGACCTTTCCCAACCCGAGCCGCAATTTCGAGGAATCCCGAAGCGCGGTGTGCTTTACCGGCTATGACGGCATGTTCGAGGTGCGCTTCTTTGTCGAGGCGGAGGCACTCGCATCGAGCGATGCCGGCATGCGCACAACAGGCACGCTCGAAACGAAGTGCCTTGCCGGTTTTGACGCATTGCGCGCGACGATCTTCGATGTTGCACGCGAAGCCTATTCCAACCGTCGTCTGAGATCCTATACCCTGACACCTGCCGATTTCCGGTAACGGCCTCCGGCTCTCGAGCAAGCACGGCTTCGCTTCCGATTGAGCGCGGGCACGTATCAAATTCGCGCCGGAACAACGGCGCTTCGCCCATCCCGCCCTTTGCCACTGCGGCGATGCGCCTCGCTGCGATTTTGCCGCTTCACGGCCGGAAGCGCAGGTCGATGGAGGTGTTCATGGGCAGGAGTACGAACCCGAAAACGGGTTCGGGACGGGCGGATATCGAAGCATGTGAATGTGCGGAAGAGGCGGTAGCGGCTTCGGCCTTTGTCGCGAGCTGGGCCGGTGAAACGCCGATCCACAGCTGAAAACGTTGACCTGGTTCCCTCGGAATCTGGCGAAGGTGCACGGCGGCCCTTGCCGCATGTCGGGCCGCTGCGATCTGCTTACCCTCGCGGAGCTTTACTCCGGCGGCAGCCAGCAGGATCAGCCCCTTGAAGAACCGGCGCCGTTGCGCGTCGTGTTTTGCAGCATGCCAAAGAGGCTCCCACGCCTCATGCGCTTCCCAGTAGTAGCCGTGATTGAACAGATCAATCCCCCACCGGAACATGTCCAGCCCCGGCACTGCCTCATCGGCACCGGGGTTGGGCTCGTGGCTGTGGCCGGCCGGATCGCGCACGGGGTGAGGATGTCTGCCCGGCAGGTAGGCGTATGGAGGAAACTCCTTCTCGGGGAGTAGTCGGGGGCGAGATATCGACGCGGCCTGCAAGAATATCGAGATCAATTTCACTCCCGGGAACTGCTTGAAACCCACTTGCAACTCGAGCGCGAACTGGCACGGTTCGACCGGTTCCATCTGCTGATCCTCGACGAGATATGCTCACAAGGATCACGCCGAAACAAGCGTGCTGTTTGAGCTGATCGCACGGCGCTACGAAACCCGAAGCCTCGCCATCGTCGCCAATCAACCCTTCAGCGCATGGGAGCAGGTCTTCCCCCGTCGCCGCCATTGACCGGCTCGTGCACCACGCCACCATCCTCGAACTCAAGGTCGACAGCTGTCGCCAAGGGGCCGCGGCAGGGCGACGGCCTCACGATGACGCGCAAGCGTCAGCCAATAGCGACAACCAAAACAACAGCGCCAAAGGCGACCCGACACACCAAACTGAAACAAGCATCAATGCGACCCGCACCGGCCACGTGGCTGTCGCTCAACCGACCACGACGGTCGACGCGCTACAGCCATGCGCCGAGCCCGTCAGGAGCGCGTCAGCGACCGCGGATCGAAGCGCTCGAGTGTGGGGTATGCTCGCTCGCATCGCGAACGAGGGCCTGTGCGTCTCAGTTCTACAATCACAAAACCAAATGGCCAGATCTCACAAACGTGACCGCACAAGCATGTTCGTCGGCGCGACCGCGGCGGGCCAAGATTGCCGGCGGAACCTTCTTACTCGGTACCGCCACCGATCGGTCGGGATCGCGCGCAAAAATCCAGGCGTTGTCAAGTTCAACAAGGAGCCCGGCCCATTCGTCGGATTCGGGCGCCGATCCGGTCACTGCAAGCCTGACTATGTGCCAGCTAAACGGTGCCGGACCGGCGGCGCAATCCCAACCGCGGTCTTCACAACGAGGTGCGTTGTGTCCCACCTCGCTGATTACCAGTTGCAGAGCACCGCAAAGAGGCGAAAGCCCAGGACGTCGGCCCGACCGTCTGTGCATCGATGGCATGTCCATCGTGCCAGACACTTCGTGGCGCGCGGTGGCGACAATCGCAAAGGCGGTATTGCCATTCGGTGCGCACCCACCATATAAACAACAGCGTTTTCAGCCGTCATCGGCTATCTGACCACCGGCTCAGCCGGATTGCTTGGCTAACCTTCGATTTTTGCGAACGTGCCGACCCGCAATGTTGCGGGGCGGAAAACCGCTCGTACATAGCGCTTCGAGCCAACCAACAGGTAGTCCCATGATCAATGGCACCGTAAAATTCTTCAATACATCCAAAGGCTTTGGCTTCATTACGCCGGAGGATGGATCCAAGGACGCATTCGTTCACATTTCTGCGGTCGAGCAGGCCGGCCTGACCGGCCTCGCGGAAGGGCAGAAGGTTTCCTACGATCTTGAGAATGGCCGCGACGGCAAAACGTCTGCGACTAATGTGCAGCTCGCACAATAGGCACATGCACGGGCTGTTCAACGAACAGCCCGTTCTCCAATTAGGGTTTAACAATGACAATAGCTGTTCGTGCAGCTGCCGACAGGCGCTTTGCATCTCCCTCGAGGCGGGACGAGGCCGACATCAGTGCGGTTGAAACCGAACGCCGGGCAACACGAGAAAAGATTGCGCGACTGAGAGCGTTACGGCTGGCAAGAGATGCCGAGACCGCAGCCGACCATGTTGCCAAGTTCAAGCGCCGGAGGGCCGCAACTGCGGGTTAGCGCACCTCCAAGTGGTTTCCGAACGATCCAATGGGGTGCCCAGCGGCGCCCCTTCTGCTTGTACGCACGCAACTCGTTCCCCGACA
>CAZNHG010000320.1:0-3815 GCA_964572555.1 uncultured Devosiaceae bacterium
ATCTGCTGGCGCGCCAGCTGTCCGGCACGGGCCGCCGGGCTTTCCAGCGACATCAGCAGCCCGGCGCGAATCTGGTTGCGCACGCGCACCACCTCGTCCTCGGTGATATCCTCTGTGGCCCTGTGCATCTCGTCGATGACCACCGGGATCAGCTCGTCGATCTCGTTCGGCCCGGTCGCCGCGGCGACGCCGAGGATGCCGCTGTCCGCGAACGTCCAGTTGAACGCCTGGATCGAATAGCACAGCCCGCGCACCTCGCGGACTTCCTGGAAGAGACGCGAACTCATCCCGCCGCCGAGAATCCGCGACAGGATCTGCGAGGCGTAGTACCCGTCGGCATTGTAGGCGCGCCCCTCGAGCCCCATGACGAGATGAACCTGCTCGCGCTCGGTCTCGCTGCGCTGATCGCCGCCGATATAGCGCGCCTGTTCCGGCTCGGAGGCACCGTTCGGCTTGAGATGCTTGAAGCGGTCGGACGCCAGGTCCACCAGTTCGTCATGGTCTATATTGCCCGCCGCCGCGATCAGCATGCGTTCGCCGACATAGTTGCGGTGCATGAACGAACGGATGGCGTCGGGATCGAACCCGCACACCGAATCCGAGGTGCCCAGGATCGTGCGCCCGATCGACTGGTCGGGGAAGGCCGCGGCCTGGAACAGGTCGAACACCTGGTCGTCCGGGTCGTCGTGGCTGGCGCCGATCTCCTGAACGATCACCTGCTGTTCGCGCGCCAGCTCGCGTTCGTCAAAGGTCGAGTTGAGAAGGATGTCCGACAACAGGTCCGCGGCGAGCTGCGTGTCGTCCTTGAGGACCCGGGCAAAATACCCCGTATGCTCGATCGAGGTCGCCGCGTTGAGATCGCCCCCGACATTCTCGATGGCCTCGGCGATGTCGCGCGACGAGCGGGTCGTGGTGCCCTTGAACGCCATGTGCTCGAGCAGATGGGAAATGCCGTGCTCGGCATCGGTCTCGCTGCGCGAGCCGGATTTCACCCACACGCCCATGGCAGCGCTTTCGAGATGGGGCATGGTGTCCGTCAGAACGGTCATGCCATTCTCGAGCGTCGTCGTCTTTGCTCTCAACTCACTCCTCCCAGGCGCGGGTTCTTTCCCTGATATATTGCTCGACGATGCCCTGGTCGTTGGCCAGCACATCGGCGCGCTCCGGTCTCTTGTGCAGGTCGGACAACCAAGCGGGCAAGGCCGGCTCCAGCCCCGTGGCCGCCTTCACCGCGTCGGGGAACTTGGCCGGGTGCGCCGTGGCGAGCGTGACCATGGGCGCACCGTCGCCGGCGTTCTGCCGCGCCGCCGCGATGCCCACCGCGGTATGCGGATCGGGTGTGTAGCCGGAGCGGGTGCTGCAATCGGCAATTGTCATGGATGTATCATATTCGCTTGTGCGCGTGGCCGCAAAGCCGCTCTTGATGGCCGCGAGCGCCTTTTCGGGCACGGTGAACCCGCCGGACTGGCTCAGCCCGTTCATCAGCCGCTGTGTCTCCGCGCCGTCGCGTCCGAGCGCCTCGAACAACAACCGCTCGAAGTTCGAGGACACCTGGATATCCATGGACGGGCTGGCCGTCGCCGTCACGGTGCCGGTCTCGTACCGTCCCGTCGCGAGCGTGCGCGCCAGAATGTCGTTCTCGTTGGTCGCGATGACGAGCCTGTCCACCGGCAATCCCATGCACTGTGCCACATAGCCCGCGAAGATATCGCCGAAATTGCCTGTGGGCACGGTGAAGCGCACCGGCCGGTGCGGCGCGCCGAGATCGGCAGCAGCTTTGAAATAGTAGACGATCTGGGCGACGATCCGCCCCCAGTTGATCGAGTTCACGCCCGAAAGCCGCGCGCTTTCCCTGAACCCCGCATTGGCGAACAGCCCCTTCACGATCCTCTGGCAATCGTCGAACGTGCCCGCGAGCGCGATGTTGTGCACGTTGGGGTCGGTCACCGTCGTCATCTGCCGCCGCTGCACGGCCGAGGTACGCCCCTCGGGGTGCAGGATGAAGATGTCGATGTTGTCGCGTCCGCGAAACGCCTCGATGGCCGCCGAGCCGGTATCGCCCGAGGTCGCCCCCACGATCGTCGCCTTGCGGCCGCGCCCGGTCAGGATATGGTCCATCACCCGTGCCAGGAACTGCATCGCCACGTCCTTGAAGGCCAGCGTGGGCCCGTGGAACAGCTCGAGGATGAAATGATCCGGCTCCAGCTCGACCAGCGGCGTGGTCGAGGGATGCCCGAACCCGGCATAGGCGGCCTCGATCATGGCGCGCAGCTCGGCGTCGGCGATCTCGCCGTCCACGAACCGGGAGATGATGTCGAACGCGATATCCGCGAACGGCCTGCCGGCCAGCGCCGCGATCTCCTGCGGCGAAAGCCGCGGCCAGCTCTGCGGCAGATAGAGCCCGCCGTCGCCGGCAAGCCCGGTCAGGACCGCATCGCAAAATCCAAGGGAAGGCGCCTGACCGCGCGTGGAGATGTACTGCATTGGGAGCTACTCAGGATTGCACCACGGGGCACCCTAAGCCCTCGCCCGGCCCGCCGCAAGCGGCGGCCTTTTGAACGGAGCCGGGAGGCTCGGCACGCCGCCCCGGCGCTATTCGGGCACCGCGGCCCGGCGCGCCCGTATGCGCCGCACGAGCCAGAACAGGGTCATGACGACGGTCACCCCGGCGAGCCCGAACCACGTCACCGCATACTCGAAATGTCGGTTGCGGAACGTGATGACCGTCTCCCCGCCCTGGGGCAGGGCATCGGGAGAGGTGGCGGCCTGGTCGACATAGACGGGAGCGACCGGCGAAAGCTCGGCATCGATCATCGCCGTGAGCCGGTCGATGTTGCGCACATATTCGACGCCCGCATCGATATCGGGGCCGGGCGTGAACGGGCCCGTATCCTCCGGCTCGCGCGCCAGCCCCCGGATCGTCACCGTCCCCGCGGGCGGCGCGACGCTGGCGTCGAAACTGGAGAAAAGCTCCCCCGCACCTTGCGGAACGAAGCCGCGATTGACCATGACCGTACCGCCGTCCTCGGTCCGGAACGGATCCATCACCCAGTAGCCCGGCCCGCGCCGCGGCCCGCGCGGATCGCTGAGCGAGGTGAAGACCAGCACGGTATTGTTCCGCACGAAGTGCCCCGTCATCGAGACCGGGCGGAAATCGTAGACCTCGGGATCGAGCCCGACCCATTCGCCGGCCGGCGGCAGGGGGACGGGATCGGCCCGTGCCCGCGCCTCGACGCGCGCGATGAGCGTCTCCTTCCATTCCAGCCGCTGGAGCTGCCACACCCCGAGACCGGCCAGGACGAGCGTCAGGACCGCCATGAAGGCGACGAACCCCCAGGAGATGGGCGCCGGCCCGGGTTTGCGCTTCGCCTCGAGCTCGCGCTCGACCGCGGCGAAATCGTCTTGCTCAGTCAGGGCGGCCTTCCTGTGCACCGTGTTGATACTGCAAGGCGATCATCACGCCCTTGAAGGGCCTGAGAAGAACCATGCTGAGAATGATGGTCGCCGGAATCCACAGCATGAGATGAATGATGACGGGGGGATGGAACATCGCGTTCACGATCAGCGCCAGCACGATGACGATGAACCCGACGATGAACATGATAAACACCGCCGGGCCGTCGGCACTCTCCGCGAAGGTCAGGTCGAGCCCGCAGCTCTCGCAGCGCTCGGCCACCTTCAAGTATCCGTTGAACAGGGGACCTTCACCGCAACGCGGGCACCGGCACTTCACGCCGGTAACGAACGGGGACGGAAGATTGTCGCGCTCATGCGTCATAAGGAAAAAGGCCCCCTGACGGGGGCCCCCTTGTTCG
>CAZNHG010000321.1:0-3804 GCA_964572555.1 uncultured Devosiaceae bacterium
GGTTATCCCCATCGAAGAAGCCTGTGAGTACAACGGCGAGTACACGGACAAGGTGGTGGTGTGGGGCGATAGCCAGGCCACGCCGCTGGTCGGGCCGTTGGCAGACAGGGTGAAAGACCTCGGGTTAGGTGTGAAGCAGTTTGTCTATACGAACTGTCTGCCGGTAGCGGGTTATACGCGAAGCGATGAGCCCGAGTGTGGAAGTTTCAACGAAGCCGCCATGAACTACATGGTCGACAACGACAATATCAAGCTGGTGGTCATGCTGGGTCGCTACCCCCTCCAGTTCGAAGGGAAAACCTTCGATAACCGGGAAGGGGGCATCGAGGACGATAATACGGTGTATGCGGTGCCTTTCGACAAGACGCGTGGTGGCGACCCGGCATCGATGACGAACAGGGTAGAAATCGTCGGAGAGCGCATTCGGCAGACTGTCAACACCCTTGTCGACGATGGGAAGAAAGTGGTGCTCATCTATCCGGTGCCTGAAGTGGGATGGGATGTCCCCTTTATGCTGGCCAAGGAAATGATGTACGGCAGGGAAAGAGTCGAGCCGCTGTCGACCAGTCATGAGGTCTTCAAGGAGCGGGTCGCCTCGGCATACGAACAACTCGACCTGGTCGAGAATCACAAGAATCTTCTGAAGATCAAGCCTGAATCCCTGTTTTGCGATACTTATCTGACAGGACGGTGTACAACGCAGGTGAACGATGAGCTGCTTTATTATGACAACAACCACTTGAGCAAGGCCGGCGCAACGCTGGTGGTCGACCATATCTTCGATGAGATGAAGGGGGCCGGATGGTTGAAGGACAAGCGAGTCGAACTGGGGTGGCTGAATGAGTGAGTCTTATTCTTCGATCAGCGATCGGCTGCAACGGCAATGACACATAAAGTTTAGGGAATGTTATGAAGATACTAATCATTGGCAACATGGGATATGTCGGACCTGCCGTCGTCCGTGAGCTGGCCCGCCGACATCCCGAGGCCGAGCTCCACGGGTACGACAATGGCTACTTCTCGCATTGTCTGACTGGCGCCCACTACTTGCCCGAGCGGTATCTTGACCAGCAGTACTTTGGCGATGTCCGCGAGATCCCCGCCAGGCGGCTTGAAGGGTATGACGCCGTCGTCCAACTCGCGGCGGTGTCCAATGATCCGATGGGAAGTCGATTCGCCGCGGTCACGAAGGAGATCAATCAGGAGGCCACCGTGTCGATTGCCCGCCAGGCGGCCAAGGCCGGCGTGACGAACTTTGTCTTCGCCTCGAGCTGCAGTGTCTATGGCGTCGCCACGGGAGGGCCACGCACGGAGCGCGACCCGGTGGCCCCCATGACGGATTACGCCAAGTCCAAGATCGGCAGCGAAGATGCCCTGGCCAGCATCGAAGGCAATATGGTGATCACGAGCCTGAGATTTGCCACGGCCTGCGGCATGTCGGATCGTCTGCGGCTGGACCTGGTCCTCAACGACTTCGTCGCCTGTGCCCTCAGTCAAGGCAAGATCAGCGTACTCAGCGATGGCTCACCGTGGCGTCCCCTGATCGATGTCAGCGACATGGCGCGGGCCATCGACTGGGCGATCCAGCGCAGGGTCGACAACGGGGGCAGGATACTCAGCCTCAATACGGGCTCCAACGAACGTAACCATCAGGTACGCGACCTGGCCGCTGCCGTGGCCGATGCAGTACCGGGTACCACGGTCAGCATCAACACCGATGCCGCGGTCGACAGTCGTTCCTATCAGGTCGATTTTAGTCTCTTTGCCCGCTTGGCGCCCGATCACCAGCCCTTGATGACCCTGTCCGATTCGATCCAGGGATTGATCGATGGGCTAACGGTCATGAGGTTTGCGGACGCGGAGTTCCGCTCCTCCCCCTTGATGCGCCTTCAGGTGCTGCAGTCACATGTCGACTCGGGGCGCCTTTCGGAAGGGCTGCGGTGGCTGACATGACAAACATCTTGGGGTAAGCAAGTCGGTGGTAACGGAGCGCGTGAATAGCGCAAGGAGATGGGATCATGAAAGTGGCAATTCTGGCAGGCGGCTTTGGTACCCGGCTGAGCGAAGAGACATCGATTCGCCCCAAACCCATGGTCGAAGTGGGCGGGCGGCCGATCCTGTGGCATATCATGAAGCTCTATGCACATTACGGTTTCAAGGACTTTGTCATTCTGGGGGGATACAAGGTCGAGCAGATTCGCGATTACTTCCTGAACTATCGGGGAAAGCGAACCGACTATACCATCGATCTCAAGAGCGGGAAGGTCGAGTGGCTGCAAGGCATCAACGAGGACTGGACCGTGACGGTCCTCGATACCGGGGCCGATGCCCTGACAGGCGGGCGTATCAAGAAGGCCAGGCACCTGTTGTCCGATGGCCCGTTCTGCCTGACCTACGGTGATGGCGTCAGCAATGTGGACATCAACGCGCTGGTCGACGCCCACAAAGCCTCTGATCGCTGGTGCACGCTGACCGCCGTGACCCAACCCGGACGCTATGGGGCCTTGCGCTTGAACGAGGATGCCAACCGTGTGATGGCCTTCCGCGAGAAGGGCGCCGTCGATGGTGGCCTGATCAATGGTGGCTTCTTTGTCTGTGAGCCGGAAGTCTTCGACCTGATCGATAATGACCAGACGACCTGGGAAAATGAGCCCATGGAACGGATGGTGGAACGTGGCAAGCTGGGGTATTACCACCATCAAGGCTACTGGCAGAGCATGGACTCGCTTCGCGACAAGATGGTGCTGGAGAAGGCCTGGGAAAACAACCCACCCTGGAAGGTTTGGAAGGATTAAGGGATCGGGGGCTTCTGCATGGCCATCATCAAGAATCATGTGTCAACACAGGGAGGCCGCAAGAAGAGGGTGACGGCCTGATGTATCTCGACGTCAATCCGTTACGCATCGCCTTGCGAGATGCTAATGATCATTGTGGATACAGCGCTAGCCAAGCGAGAGGCCCAGCACAACCCCATACGGGTCGGCCTGATCGGGGCAGGGTTCCAGGGCAGTGGTATCGGCTTGCAGATCATGACCGCGACACCCGGCATGCGCCTGTGTGCCGTGGCCAACCGCAACGTGGATTCTGCCATCGGCGTCTATGACCAGGTCGGGGTTCAGCCCACGCGTTGTGACACCCAGGGTGAGCTGGAAGCGGCGATCGCGGCTGGACGCCCTGCGGTTATCGAGGATGCCGTGGCGTTGGCCCGCGCCGAGGGGCTGGAGGCCATCATCGAGGTCACGGGGTCCGTGGAGTTTGCTGCCCATGCCGTGCTGGCGGCCATCGAAAGCGGCAAGCATGTCATCCGACGGCACCATCGGTCCGATCCTGAAGGTCAAGGCCGATCGTGCCGGCGTCGTCTACAGCTTCTCCGACGGGGATCAGCCCGGTGTCCAGATGAACCTCTACCGGTTCGTCCAAGGATTGGGCGTGACACCCGTTCTCTGCGGCAATATCAAGGGATTACATGACCCCTACCGCAACCCCGCCACCCAGGAGAGCTTTGCAAGGCGCTGGGGACAAAAGCCCGCCATGGTCGCGTCCTTCGCCGACGGGACCAAGATATCCTTCGAGCAGGCGATCGTCGCCAATGGCACAGGGATGCAGGTAGCGCGCCGTGGCATGCTGGGGCCGGATTTCTCGGGGGGCGACCCCGGTGCTCCCCAGGTGCCGATTGAAGAGACCCTGAGTGCCTTCGAGGCCCATCTCGATCCGGCCGGCCCGGGGCTGGTGGACTATGTCGTGGGTGCGCGGCCCGGGCCCGGCGTGTTCGTGCTTGGGGCACACGCACACCCTCGTCAGCAG
>CAZNHG010000322.1:0-3799 GCA_964572555.1 uncultured Devosiaceae bacterium
CCATTCTCGGCCTCCTCGTTTTCGGGGAGTTTCCCGACCTGCTGACATGGCTGGGGACTGCCATCATCCTGTCCGCCGGCATGTACGTCTTCCACCGCGAACGCCGCCTCGGCACCCACGCCGCCACATCGGACAAGGACGCCGGCGCCGCCGCACCCTGACCGGCCATCACGCCATAGTCGGCGCCGGCCTCGCCGTCACCGCCCTGGCCAGGAGCCTTCTCAGCGACAACCTCAGGGAAATCACCCAGATCGAGGGTGCGGGCCTCCCCGCCCTCCCCGACATCAAACTCACCTTGCAGCGCCGCCCGGGGCGCCCGACGGAGGCGGCTCGGCACCTATCGGAGCTGATTGCGGCGCGGTTGGGGGATGGGGGGAGTGGGGATACGTAGCGATCAATACACCATTGATCGCCAAGCATTCCCCTCACAACGCATAAACCAGCCTCGGCAAATTCCGCCCCGGCACGGCGCCCGGCACCTCGCCGTCGCGCTCCGCGCCCATCGCACGATAAAACGCCACCATGCCCGGATCGGACTCGATCACCAGCATCGAGGCGCCCTGGTCGCGGGCGGCGTTGGCGGTGGCCTCGAACAGGGCGCGGCCCACGCCCTGCCGCGTCAGGCCGGGCTTGACGAACAGCTTTTCCACGCGCCCCTCCTGCCCGTCCATCCGGAGCTGGGCGATACCGGCGAGGTCGCCCGCGATGTCGGCCACGCAGATCCAGTCGCGCTCGAGGTCGTCCTCGGTCAGCGTCAGTTCCGCGCGCGAGGCTTCCAGAAAGGCCTGGTCGTAGCCCCAGACCGCTTTCGAGGAGAGGCTGAGCACGTTCAGCATCTCCAGTTCGTCGATTCGTGCCGGTCGCAATTGCACTTCCGCCATGTGCCAACTCCTTGATTCTGCTTTTCCGGCCCCCGCGTTAATCACAACACTTAAGGTAAACATGAATTAAACACGCCGGTCACGCATCAACAGGCCCAATTAACTCTATGTAATTGCTACACTAATAGCGTGACAAAATTCATTAGAGGCCGATAGCATGAGCAATAACGCACGATTGGGCTGGGTCGACGCGGCCAAGGGAATATCCATTCTTCTGGTCGTCATGATGTATTCCGCCTATTCCGTCGGCCAGGATACCGGCGGCATCGGCTTCCTGCATCACATCATCGCCTTCGCGACGCCGTTCCGCATGCCCGAATTCTTCCTGATCTCGGGCCTGTTCCTCGCCAGCGTCATCAATCGCGACTGGGGCCGCTACGCCGACCGGCGCATCGTGCACTATCTTTATTTCTACGCCCTGTGGGCCGTCATTCATATCGGTGTCAAGGTGGGCGTCTTCGCCATGGACCCTGCCGGCGCAGTGTCCCAGATCGGCTGGGCCATCGTCCAGCCCTACGGCGTTCTGTGGTTCATCTACGTGCTGGCCATGGTCAGCGCCGTCACCAAGCTGTTCAATTCCCTGCGCGTGCCGCACTGGCTCGGCTTCCTCGCCGGCGCCGCGCTGCAGCTCGCGCCCGTCAGCACCGGCGCCTACGCCATCGACCAGTTCGCGGCCTATTTCGTGTTCTTCTACACCGGCTACGCCGTCGCCCCGCTCATTTTCCGGCTGGTCGACAGCGCCCGCGAAGCCCCGCTGATGGGCATCGCCTTCCTCGCGCTGTGGGCCGCCGGCAACGCCATGCTGGTGTTCTCGCCGGGCTACAAATACCTGCCCGATCACTTCGAAATGGGCTATGCCGGCCTGCCGGGCGTCCACCTCGCCCTCGCCATCGTCGGCGCCATGGCGCTGTGCGTCCTCGCCGGCCTGCTCGACCGCCTGCCTTTCATGCGCTGGCTGAGCTGGCTAGGCGCTCGCTCGTTGGTGATCTACGTGGCCTTCGCCCTGCCCATGTCGACGATCCTGCTGGTCCTGCTCAAGCTGAACCTGGTCACCGACCCGAACCTGCTCAGCCTGATCGTCTTCACCGGCGCCGTGGTGGCCCCGCTGATCCTCGAACAACTCGTCCGCCTCACCGGCATCGGCAAGTTCCTGTTCGAGCGCCCGGCATGGGCACATATTCCCGGCACGCCGGGCAGCCGCAACCCGCAGCCGACACCAGCGCCCGCACCGGCGGAGTAGCCCCAGCAGCACGACAGGATTCACCGGAAATTCGGGGCGAAAAACCCGCACAACCGGTGAATCCGAGCAATTCGGGCTTGCCTTTTGCCCTCAGAAACCCGACAAGACGCCCGCAAGCACCTCAATGCCCAAGGGAGCGGGCCGCGTAGGCCCGAACGGCAGATGAAATCCGCTGTCATCGTCTTTCCCGGCTCCAACCGCGACCGCGACATGATCGCCGCGCTCACCAGCATCGGCGGCGAACCGCCCGCCGAAGTCTGGCACAAGGACACCTCCATCCCGGACGTCGACCTCATCGTCGTACCGGGCGGATTCTCCTATGGCGACTATCTGCGCGCCGGCGCCATCGCTGCGCGTTCTCCGATCATGCAGGCGGTCAGCGAGCGCGCCGCAAAAGGCGTGCATGTGCTGGGGATATGCAACGGCTTTCAGGTGCTGACCGAAGCGGGCCTGCTCCCCGGCGTCCTCATGCGCAACGCCTCACTGAAGTTCGTGTGCCGCGAGGTCAGGTTGGAGGTCACCAACGCGCAGACCGCCTTCACCTCCGGCTACGCCGAGGGTCAGGTCATGCGCTGCCCCGTCGCCCATCACGACGGCAACTACTTCGCCGACGCCGACACCCTCAAGCAGCTCGAGGATACGGGCCGCGTCGTCTTCCGCTACGCCGAGGGCACCAACCCCAACGGCTCGGTCAACGATATCGCCGGCATCGTCAACGAAGCGGGCAACGTTCTGGGCATGATGCCCCACCCCGAAAACCTCATTGAGGCCGCCCATGGCGGCTATGACGGCCGGGCCCTGTTCGCCTCCGCCCTGTCGGTGGCGGCCTGAGCGGAGGGCGGTGGTGAGCGTGCGCAAGACGGTTGCATGGGCGGGCTTCCTGCTCGGTCTCGGCACGCTCGTCCTGCAATACGGCCTGACGCTCGCCGAGTACCTCGCCGACGGCGACACCGTCCTTGCCGGAACCGTCCACTATCTCGGCTTCCTCACCAATCTCGCCAATATCGGCATCGTCGTCGCCTATGCTGGCGCCATCGCCGCACCCAGCATGGCATGGGCCCGTAACCCGCGCTTCCAGGGTTCCGCCCTCGCCACCATCGTCCTGGTGGCTCTCTTCTACCACTTTATCCTCAAGCCTACGCTCACCCCGCCTGAAGGGCTCGAGGTATATACGGACCTGTTCAAGCACTACCTGCTGCCAGCGCTTTACGTTGTCTGGTGGCTCGTCTGGCCCGCCGGCGGCAAACTCCGCTTCGCCGATCTGCCCTGGCTCGGCATCCCGGCCATCGCCTATCCCGTCTACGTCTTCGCCCGCGGCGCCATCATCGACGCATACCCCTATTCCGTCATCGACGTCACCGAGAAGGGCTATGCCGGCGCCCTGTCCTATGCGGGCATGGTCATCGTGGGCTTTGCGGTGCTATGTGCCCTCATCGTCGTCGTGGACCGGATTCTTGGCCGCGCCAAGGCCCGGCACCCCGCCTTTCAATGACCGCAGGACGCCAAACCCGAACTGGCCCCGCTCCGGGGCGCTGAGTGAACCGATATGATCCCCAACGATCCCGAAATCACCCCCGAACTCGTCGCCGCCCACGGCCTCGCCCCCGACGAGTACCGGAAGATCCTCGATCTCATCGGCCGCGAACCCTCGCTGACCGAACTCGGCATCTTCTCGGCC
>CAZNHG010000323.1:0-3780 GCA_964572555.1 uncultured Devosiaceae bacterium
GCCGGGCGAAAAAGTGGAATCCGGTTTTTCGCTTACCCAGCGCGACCACCAAAAATCTGGATCGTGGGGCGATTTGGATTAATCGCCCCACGATCCAAGAAAAACCCGGACTGGTTTCCCAGCCCGGGCCGATAACCGTTGGCCGATAGCGACCGGACGCTAATTGCGCAGCGGGGAAATCTCGATTTCCACGCGGCGGTTCTGTGCGCGGCCGTTCTCGGTGTCGTTCGAGGCGATCGGATTGCTCTCGCCGCGCCCGTCGATATAGAAGCGCCGCGAATCCACGCCGTTCGAGGCGATGACATTGGCCACCGACAGGGCGCGATCCTCGGAAAGCTGCAGGTTGTACTGCTCCGACCCCGTCGAGTCCGTGTAGCCGTAAACGTCGACGATGGTGCGGTTGTACTCCTGCAGCACAAGCGCGACCGAGCGCAGCGTCGAGCGGAACTCGGGGCGCACGTTCGACTGGTCGACACCGAACGTGATGTTGGACGGCATGTTGAGGATGATCTGGTCGCCCGCACGCGTCACCGAGACGCCCGTGCCCTGCAGCTGCTGGCGCAGCGCGGCTTCCTGCTGATCCATGTAGTTGCCCACGGCACCGCCTGCGAGCGCGCCCACGCCCGCGCCGATCAACGCGCCCACGCGCGCATCGCCGCCCGTGGCGCTGCCGATGATGGCGCCGCCCAACGCACCGCCGCCCGCGCCGATCAGCGCGCCGCCGGCCGTGTTGGAAATGCGGGTCTCACCCGTATACGGATCGGTGGTCGTGCACGCGGCAAGCGCGACAACGGCGACACCGGCCGCCAAAACCTGTTTCTTCATTGGAAAAGTCCCCTTGTTTCCTCCCCCGCAGCGCATAAGCCGTGATTGCGGCAGGATCGTGTTGAGTGGCTCGTCGACGACGGGCACACTAGCATCGCGGGCACGCAAGGCAAGCTGCTGTGCGCGCACCTCAATTGTGCGCCCAGCCGCCGTCCACGAGGAAATCCTGCGCCGTGATCATCCGGCTGTCGTCGGCGGCCAGGAACAGTACCATGCGCGCCACGTCGTCCGGCCCCAGCCGCCCCTTGAGCGCCTGCGTGGAATCGATGAGCGCGTTCTCCTGTTCGCCGATCCATAGCTCCAGCTGGCGCTCGGTCATGACCCAGCCCGGCACCAGCGTGTTCACGCGGATGCCGTGCTGCCCGAGATCGCGCGCGAACGAGCGCGACAGCCCGTGCGCCGCCGCCTTGGAGGTGGTATAGGCCGGCATGTTGCCCGCAAGGATCATCCAGCTGATCGAGCCGAAATTGATGATCGAGCCCGTGCCCGCCTTGATCATGCCCGGCGCCACCGCCTGAATGGCAAAGAAGGCGTGGCGAAGGTTCACCGCCAGCCGGTCGTCCCAGTATTCGGGCGTCACCTCGCGCCAGTCGTGCCGCTGGTCGTGCGCGGCGTTGTTCACCAGCGCCAGCGCATCGCCGTGCCGCTCGGCGAACCCCGCGATGGCGGCCTGATACGCGGTCACGTCGGTGATGTCGCATTCGGTGAAGGCCACGGTATGGCCGGCCGCCGTCAGTTCTTCGGCGAGCGCATGGCCGGCCTCGGCGGCGATGTCGACGAAGCCGACCTTCGCCCCCTGTGCGGCGAAGTTGCGCACGAGCCCGGCACCGATACCGCCCGCCCCGCCGGAGATGACGACGGGCCTGTCCTTCAGGCTCGGATAGTGCGCGAACTGGCTGTCGGCCATGAAACCTCTCCCCCTCGAAAATGCATCGACACGCTTGGTAGCGCACGCCGCGCCGCGGCGGCAAGCACTTAGAGCGCCGGGCGGAAAAGTGGATTCCGGTTTTTCGCTTGACCTGCGCGACCACCGGGAATCGGGATCGCCGGACCCTAGTCCCGCGGTGCGGCTGGCCGGTCCGCGCGCATGATGACCTCGCGATGCGGGAAGGGAATGGTGATGCCGTGCGCCTTGAACGCGTCCCAAAGCGCCAGGAAGACGTCGCCCCGTACGTTCGTTATGCCCTTCTTGGGATCGGCGATGAAGAAGCGCAGAACGAAGTCGATGGACGAATCGCCGAAGGCGGTGATGTGGCACACCACGCGATAGTCGCCCCTGGTCACCACCCGCGCATGGCTGCTCGCCGCCTCCACCGCCACCCGGCGCACCTCGTGCGGGTCGCTGTCATAGCTCACGCCGAATTCGATATCGAGGCGCACATAGGTGTTCTCGAACGACCAGTTCTGCACCTGCTGGGTGATCAGGTCCTCGTTGGGAATGAGGATCTCCCGCCCGTCGCGCATCGACACCGACACGTACCGCGCGTTGAGCGCCGTGATCCAGCCGAAGGTCTCCCCCACGGTGATCACGTCGCCCGGCTTGATCGACTTGTCGAGCAACAGGATGATGCCCGAGACGAGGTTGGAGACGACCTTCTGCAGGCCGAACCCCAGCCCCACGCCGATGGCGCCGGAGATGAGCGTGAGCGCGGTGAAGTCCACCCCGATGGTGTAGAGCCCGATCAGGACGGCAAGGCCGATCAGTGCGAACCGCGCCACCTTGCCGGCGAGCACGCGGGTGGTCGGCGTGATGTCATCCAGCCCGCCGAGCTGGCGCTCGGCCAGCGCGCTGAGAAACAGCGCACCCCATATCAGGATCGACAGGACCACGACGCCCTGCACCAGCGTAAGCAGCGAGAAGCGGAACTCGTTGAGTTCGAGCGCCGCCGAATCGAGCAGCGTCATCGCCTCGGGCAGGATGCCGAGAAGGCTCAGCGTCACGAAGATCCAGCCGCCGATCTCGACCAGCCGCGCCATTGTCCGGTTCCGGATGACGCGCGAGAGAATCGAGATGATCGCCCAGGCGGTAACCAGCGTCGCCATGAGGGTGAGAAACCGCACATTGCCCGCCCATCCGGCAGACCGCATGGCCAGAACGCCCAGCCACAGGAACAGCGCGAAGAGCAGGATCGGCACCCGCCGCAGAATCACCGCGGCAACGCGCAGGCCGCGCGCCTTCAGCGTCGCCGCGCGAATCCGCTCCTCGGCCCGCGGCACGATAATGCGGCTGGCGACGCGGCCGAGCAGCAGCGAGAGAATGACCGCCCCGATCTGGACGAAGGTCCACACGATCCGGTCGGGCGCCACCGGCAGGCCGATGGACACCATCAGGCTGGCCAGGAAATCCGGCCACCCGCTGATCCAGTGCTCCAGGCGCGCGATCTCCTGCTCCAAGGAGTTCTCCCCGGCCAAGTCCCTCACTCCTGCCGGCAACATAGCACGCACAGGCACCATGCCGTATACGGTGGTTGCGCCAACACCTTGAAAAGGGGGTGGAAACCACGCGCGGCGACCCCCATGTCCGTTTGCCGGCGGGAAACGATCCGTCCGGCAAACAATTGTGTGAAGTCCATGGCGCGAACGGGCCGCGCGGTCTAGGTTCGGCGCATGGTCCCTGCGACCATTGTGCACTGGCAACTGATTGCAGGACCAACTAGTTTCGCGCCGGAGCGCATGGGTCGGATGGGTGTTTGCTCAAGCCTGCCAATTGATCTATGTCACGGCGAAAACGGCGTCAGGCGGCTCAATTCGGGCGGCACCGCATCACAAGGATACTGAAGAGCAATGGATTATCGCGGCATTTTCGAGGACGCTGTCGACGCCCTGCGCCAGGAGAAGCGTTATCGCGTATTCGCCGACCTCGAGCGTATCGCGGGGCGATTCCCGCGCGCGGTTTTCCGCGACAGTGCCGACAACGCCCGCGAGATCAGCATCTGGTGCTCCAACGACTATCTG
>CAZNHG010000324.1:0-3474 GCA_964572555.1 uncultured Devosiaceae bacterium
TCTGGCGCACCCGCAAGGATTCGAACCTTGGACCTCTGCCTTCGGAGGGCAGCGCTCTATCCGGCTGAGCTACGGGTGCTTTGCCGAGTTTGCCGTGCCCTTATGGCCCAGGCGGGCGGCGGCTGCAAGGGGGCGTGTGCATTCGCTTCGGAGCTGTGGGCCAGCGCCGTCCGGTGCGCGCGGCGCGGTTCGTCCCGGCCCGTCGGTCCCATCCACGGCTTGTGGGAAACGCGCCGGTGCGCCGTGCCCTGCGATGTACGCGTGTTCAAATCCCCTTGCCGAGCCCGGCTTTACATGCTCGTATGCGAATTGCGAGTGAGCGTCGAAGCAGGGAGGAGGCACGCACATTCAGCCCGGTATTGCGGGACATGTGGGTCAATTGCGACCCCGTGTGACGCGGTTTTGCACTGTCATCGAACCGACATTCAGATGCAACCGAACTGTCATGGCTTGCCACTAGTGCTGACGCCCGCTGATCAACTTCCAACAATAAGGATGATGATGATGATCAAAGGGATTCTAGCAGGTTCACTGATGGTGGCCGCGTCCACCACGTCCGTCATGGCCCAGACCGAAATCACCTGGTGGCATGCCATGGGCGGGGAACTGGGCACCAAGCTCGAGGAAATCGTCGCGGGCTACAATGACTCGCAGGACCAGTACAACGTCACCCCGGTCTACAAGGGTACCTACT
Organism: uncultured Devosiaceae bacterium; assembly: GCA_964572555.1. GTDB lineage: Bacteria > Pseudomonadota > Alphaproteobacteria > Rhizobiales > Devosiaceae > CAZNHG01. The sequence continues at coordinate 695 of CAZNHG010000324.1, forward strand.
CCGAGACCATGACCAGCGCCATCGCCGCCTTCCGCGCCGGCGAGCAGCCCGACATCGTGCAGGTGTTCGAAGTGGGCACTGGCACCATGATGGCGGCCGAGGGAGCCATCTATCCGGTCTACCAGCTGATGGAGGACGCGGGCGCCGATTTCGACCCCAGCGCGTACCTGTCGGCGGTTGTCGGCTATTATACCGACACCGAGGGCAACATGCTCTCCATGCCGTTCAACTCCTCGACTCCGATCCTTTACTACAACAAGGGTGTGTTCGAGGAAGCCGGGCTCGATCCCGAGACGCCGCCCGAAACGTGGGGCGAGCTCGAGGAATACGCCAACCAGATCATGGAATCGGGTGCAGCCGAGTGCGGCTTCTCCTCTGGCTGGATTTCCTGGGTGCAGCTCGAGAACTTCTCGGCGTGGCACAACGTGCCCATCGGCACCATGGAGAACGGCTTCGGCGGCCTCGGCGCCGAGCTCACAGTCAATGGCGAGCAGCAGGTGCGCCACTGGGAGAACCTCAAGCGCTGGCAGGATGAAGGCCTGTTCCAGTACGGCGGTCCGGGCGGCGGCGACGATGCGCCCCCGATGTTCTATTCGGGCGAATGCGCCATGTACATGAACTCCTCGGCCTCGCGCGCCGGTGTTCTGGCCAACGCCACCGACTTCGAGGTCGGCTTCGGCATGCTGCCCTACTATGACGATGTCGAGGGTGCGCCGCAGAACTCGATCATCGGCGGGGCCACCCTGTGGGTCCTGCAGGGCCAGTCCGAGGAAGAGTATGCCGGTGTGGCAGACTTCTTCTCGTACCTGTCCTCCGCCGAGGTTCAGGCGGACTGGCACCAGTTCTCGGGCTACCTGCCGATCACCAACGCCGCCTACGAGCTTGGCCAGGAGCAGGGCTACTATGAGGAGAACCCGGGTTCGGACGTGGCGATCGAGCAGATCACGCTGAACGAGCCGACGGCCAATTCCAAGGGCCTGCGCTTCGGCAACTACGTGCAGATCCGCTCCATCATCGACGAGGAATTCGAGCAGCTCCTGTCGGGCAACAAGACCCCCCAGGAAGCACTGGATGCCCTCGTCGAGCGGGGTAACGCACTGATCCGCGAGTTCGAAGCGGCCAACAGCTAACCACCCGATCCCGAAAGCCCGCGCTTTTACGTGCGGGCTTTCTCTTTTCATCCCGGGGCACCCGCGCATGCAGACAAAACGCACAGTCTTCGGCAACCGTGTGTTGCCCTATTTCCTGCTCCTGCCGCAGCTGGCGATCACGATCATCTTCTTCCTGTGGCCGGCGGCGCAGGCCATACGCCAGTCCTTCCTGCGCGAAGACGCTTTCGGACTGAAAACCAGTTTCGTGTGGATCGAGAACTACATGAGACTGCTCCAGGACCCGAACTACCTGAATTCCCTGTCCGTCACCGCGGTTTTCGCCATCGGCGTGACTGCGTTGTCGATGAGCACGGCGCTGCTGCTGGCGGTCGCGGTCGACCGCATGCTGCGCAGCGCGCAGGCCTACACGACGCTACTGGTATGGCCCTATGCCGTCGCACCGGCCGTAGCAGGCGTGATGTGGTGGTTCATCTTCAACCCCACCATCGGCATCATGCCGTATCTTCTTGAGCAGATCGGCTACAACTGGAACCATTCGCTGCAGGCGCAGGACGCGATGATCCTTGTCGTCATAGCCTCGGCCTGGAAGCAGATTTCGTACAATTTCCTGTTCTTCGTGGCGGGGCTGCAGTCGATTCCCTCCTCGCTAAGCGAGGCGGCAGCGATCGACGGCGCGGGGCCGGTGAAACGCTTCTTCACCATCGTCTTCCCGCTCCTGTCGCCCACCACCTTCTTCCTGATGGTGGTCAACATCGTCTACGCCATGTTCGAGACCTTCGGCGTCATTCACGCCACCACCGAGGGTGGCCCCGCCCAGGCGACGACCACTCTCGTCTACAAGGTTTACGAGGACGGCTTCATCGGGCTGAACCTAGGGTCCTCGGCGGCGCAGTCCGTCGTTCTCATGGCCATCGTCATCACGCTGACCGTCATCCAGTTCCGCTGGATCGAGCGGCGCGTGGAATACTAAGGGAGGGCGCAAATGGTCGAGAACAGACCCTGGCTCAATGTCCTGTCACACCTGGTGCTGATCCTGGGCGTGGTGATCGTCGCCTTCCCCGTCTATCTGGCGCTGATCGCCTCGACGCGCGGGCCGACCGACTTCATGTCCGGAATCATCCCGCTGCTGCCCGGCCCGCACGCGATCGAGAACTACCGCGCGATGATCGATTCGGGCATTTCTACCTCGGGCGCGCCGCCGCTGGGGCTGATGATGTTCAACTCGCTGGTCATGGCGCTGTCGATCGCCATCGGCAAGATCATCATCTCGATCCTGTCGGCGTTCGCGATCGTTTATTTCCGCTTTCCCTTCCGCACGCTCGCCTTCTGGGCGATCTTCATCACGCTGATGCTGCCGGTCGAGGTGCGCATCGTGCCGACCTTCGAGGTCGTGGCGCAATTGCAGATGCTCAATTCCTATGCAGGCCTGTCGATCCCGCTGATCGCCTCGGCGACGGCGACGTTCCTGTTCCGCCAATTCTTCCTCACGGTGCCAGACGAGTTGATGGAAGCAGCCCGCGTCGACGGGGCGACGCCGATGAAATTCTTCCGCGACATCCTGCTGCCGCTGAGCCGGACCAATATCGCGGCGCTTTTCGTGATCCTGTTCATCTATGGCTGGAACCAGTACCTGTGGCCGCTCCTGGTGACCACGGACGAGCGCTACTA
>CAZNHG010000324.1:3484-3773 GCA_964572555.1 uncultured Devosiaceae bacterium
CTACACCATCGTGATGGGTATCCAGCGCATGGCGAACGTGGCCGACGCGATCCCGCAGTGGAATTTCGTGATGACCGCGGTCGTCCTCGCCATGCTGCCGCCCGTGGTCGTAGTGATCTTCATGCAGCGGCTTTTCGTCAAAGGCCTGGTCGAAACGGAGAAATAAGCAAACATGGCTGCCATCGAAATCAAGGAGTTGGGCAAGACCTACCCCGGCGGCGTCCAGGCCGTCGAGAACATCGACCTCGACATCTCCAAGGGGGAGTTCGTCGTGCTGGTCGGCCCGTCC
>CAZNHG010000325.1:0-3735 GCA_964572555.1 uncultured Devosiaceae bacterium
GTCGCCCATGTGGCCGAAGGGGACGGGACGGATGCTTTCGTCGATCGCGGCGACGGCGGCGGTGCCCCGCTCGATCAGGGCCGGCACGGCGGCGACGGGGACGGAGACGTCGTGCTTGATGGAGGCGCCCTCGTGGCGCTGGCATTCGCTCATCTGTTCGCGCATCTGCCACATTCCGGCGCGGTCGCCCTCGGATTCGGCGATGGCGGTGGCCTCGCCGATCAACTCTTGTTCGAACGCCGCCTCGAGGGCGGTCATCAGCGTGTCCCGGGCGCCGCCCCTGGGGCGCGAGATCTCGATGAGGGCGTACCAGGGGGAGAGACCGGCGCTGGGGTCGCGCTCGAGCATGTTGTGGGCGAGCTGGAAATCGATGCCGATGCGGGGCAGCAGCTCGAAGGCGGTCAGGGTGCCGCCGGCGCGCTCGCGCATGTGGGCGAAGAGTTTCAGGGCCGTGCGCGGGGACTCGACGGCGACGAGGGCAGTTTCGTGCGCCTCGGGCTTGTCGAAGACTTTCAGGGTCGCGGCGGTGATGATGCCGAGCGTGCCCTCGGCGCCGATGAACAGGTCCTTGAGATCGTAGCCCGTGTTGTCCTTCTTCAACGGGGTCAGGCCCTGGTAGAGCCGGCCGTCGGCGAGGACGGCCTCGATACCGAGGCACAGCTCGCGGGCGTTGCCATAGGCGAGCACCTGCACGCCGCCGGCATTGCTGCCCAGCACGCCGCCGATGCGGGCAGAGCCCTGTGCGGCGATGGTGAGGGGCAAAAGCGCCCCGGCGGCGTCGGCGGCTTCCTGGGCCTCCTGAAGGATCAGGCCCGCCTCGACGGTCATGTGGCCGGCCTCGGCGTCCATCTCGCGCACGGCGGTGAGGCGGTTGAGGGAAACGATCACCTCGGCGCCCGAGAGCGGCACCTGGGCGCCGACAAGGCCGGTGTTGCCGCCCTGGGGGATGAGCGCGACATCGTTGGCGTTGGCCCAGGCGGCGAGTTTTTGCACCTCGTCGACACTGCCGGGCGAGGCGATGGCCTGCGCGGTCTGGTGGAAGCGGCGGCGGGGCTCGTTGAGGTAGGCGCCCATCTTTACGGGGTCGGCAATGACGGCGCCGGGGCCGAGGATTTCGGAGAGGGCGGCGGTGATCTGCGACGTGTCGAGGCTCATGCGTGGGGAAACTAGAGGGTTTCGGGGTTGGACGGAAGTGGGGGCTTCCATCTCCCCGGAGGGGCTATCACGAGTGAAAGGTCCGGACGCCTTGCCGTGCCGCAAGGCCCCCTCACCCGGCGCTATCGCGCCGACCTCTCTCCCGAGGGGAGAGGTAAGGGTGGGCGATACGGCGCTTTCGCGCTCTCATACTGCCCCAGCCTTGAGCCGGGGCCTCGCTGCCGCTCTGCCATGAGGTGCGGGGTCCCGGCTCAAGACCGGGACAGTGCGGAGGGAGAGCTTGCCCCGGTCAGGCCCGTGTGCCAAAACCGGGCGCATAGCCGGTTACCTACGAGGAGTTTTCGATGGCTGAGGGTCTGATGGCGGGCAAGCGCGGCCTTATCATGGGGGTTGCGAATAACCGCTCGATCGCCTGGGGGATTGCCAAGGCGCTGCATGCGCAGGGGGCGGAGATCGCGTTCTCGTATCAGGGCGAATCACTCAAGCGCCGGGTGGAGCCGCTGGCGGCGGAAGTGGATTCCGATTTTCTCGTCGAGTGCGACGTGTCGGACCCCGCAGCGATCGACAAGACGTTCGAAACCATCAAGGACCGCTGGGGCAAGATCGACTTTCTGGTGCACGCCATCGGGTTCTCCAACAAGGACGAGCTGGACGGGCGGTATGTCGATACGAGCCCGGAGAATTTCGCGCTGACGATGAACGTGTCGGTCTATTCGTTCACCGCCGTGGCCAAGCGCGCCGAAGCGCTGATGGACGAGGGCGGGTCGATGCTGACGCTGACCTATTACGGCTCGGAGAAGGTTCTGCCCAACTACAACGTGATGGGCGTGGCCAAGGCGGCGCTAGAGGCGAGCGTGCGCTATCTCGCCAACGATCTGGGGCCGAACAACATCCGCGTGAACGCAGTGTCGGCTGGGGCGATCAAGACGCTGGCGTCCTCGGGAATCGCGGATTTGCGCTCGATGCTGGCCTACCAGGAGGCGAATGCGCCGCTCAGGCGGAATGTCACCATCGACGAGGTGGGCAAGGCGGCGACCTATCTTTTGTCCGACCTCGCCAGCGGGGTGACGGGGCAGATTCACTACGTCGACAGCGGGTATTCGGTGCTCGGCATGAACATGATCGAGCCCGCCGACGCGGCCGAGTAGGGGCCTCATGACCCAAACCTGGCCGGAGTTCTTCTTCGCGCGCCACGGCGAAACCGACTGGAACCGCGAGCGCCGCTACCAGGGTGCGCGCGACGTGCCGCTGAACGATCTGGGACGGCGGCAGGCGGATGCCAACGGGCGGCTGCTGCGCGACCTGCTGGAGCGCGACGGGCGGGTGCCTGCGGATTTCGGGTGGTACGCCTCGCCGCTCAGCCGGGCCGCCGAGACGATGGAGCGCATGCGGGCGCCGCTCGAGGGGCCGCTTCCAGAGGTGGTGCACGATCCGCGGCTGACCGAGATCTCGTTCGGCGAGCTCGAGGGCTATCTGCACAACGAATTGCCGCCCGAACTCGCCGTGCCGCCGGGCGGGCGCGATGCCGGCTACTGGTATCACCGGCCGCCGGGAGGCGAGAACTACGAGGACGTCGCGGACCGGCTGCGCGCCTTCGCCACCGACCTGTCGGGTCCGGCGATCATCGTCGCGCATGGCGGGATTCTGCGGGTGCTGCGGCATCTCGTCGAAGGTGTGGGCCATGGCGACGTGGTGAACTGGCCGCCGCCGCAGGGGACGATCGCGCATTTCGCGGACGGGACGATGACCATGTATGAGTCGGACGCGGCGAGCGTGCAGCAGGCGTGAGGGGTGCAGCACCTCCTCCATTGCCTCGCATGCGGGGAATGCACTACAACGTGGCGCACGTAATCCCCGGGAAGCCTCATGTCAGACAATACCTTCGGTCACCTGTTCCGCTTCACCACCTGGGGTGAAAGCCACGGCCCGGCGCTCGGCGCCGTCATCGACGGCTGCCCACCCATGCTCGACATCTCGGCGGAGGCGATCCAGCATCATCTCGACCGGCGGCGGCCGGGGCAGTCCAAGTACACAACCCAGCGGCGCGAGGCGGACGAAGTGAAGATTCTCTCGGGCACGTTCGAGGACGAGCGGACCGGGGGGCTGAAGACGACGGGTACGCCGATCAACCTGATGATCGAGAACCTCGACCAGCGCTCGAAGGACTATTCGGAGATCCGCGACAAGTACCGGCCCGGGCACGCCGATTTCACCTATCACCAGAAATACGGCATCCGCGACTATCGCGGCGGCGGGCGCTCCTCGGCGCGCGAGACGGCAGCGCGGGTGGCGGCCGGCGCGGTGGCGCGGCTGGTGGTGCCGGACGTGAAGATCCGTGCCTCGCTGGTGCAGGTGGGGCCGCACAAGATCGACTACGGCAATTTCGACTGGGAGGCGGTGGACGCCAACCCGTTCTTTTGCGCGGATGCGGCGGCGGTCGAGCGCTGGAGCGATTATCTCGACGACCTGCGCAAGCAGGGGAATTCCGCCGGGGCGTTGATCGAGGTGGTGGCCGTGGGCGTGCCGGCGGGCTGGGGGGCGCCGATCTATGGCAAGCTGAGTGCCGATCTCGCGGCGGCG
>CAZNHG010000326.1:0-3733 GCA_964572555.1 uncultured Devosiaceae bacterium
GACATGATGTACCAGGGTTGTTCAATGAGATTCTGCCAAAGCGCGAATTTGTTCCCTTACTCTGCGGGAATATTCCCGGGAAGCCGATACGACGCGCGTTAAATCGCGCTTGTTCGTAAAATCACGGTCTTATGCCCCGAAAATGCCGTAATGGGCCCGGCGGTCCTCTGGTAGCCATGAAGGTGGCTGTCCCTCAGAGTGACGATGTTGAAACGGGGTCCGATTGTCGGCCCCAAGCATCAAGCGAGGGACGACCATGGACTATTATGCAGGAATTGATGTGTCGCTGGAACAGAGCAGCGTTTGCGTGGTGGATTCATCGGGCAAGATCGTGCGCGAGACGAAGGTGGCGAGCGAGCCAGAGGCGCTGTTGCAGCATTTTGCCGATCTTGGGCTGCTACCATTGCGGCGATTGCCCCCCGATTACCGCTCTCGACTGCCTCTTCAGTCCGCTCCTCGCAGAGATGTTCATCCATCTCGCTCGTCAGCGCGCGTTCCGCCAGCGCTTTCGTCAGTTCGGAAAGAATGCCTTGCTTGCCAAAAAGATCGCCGGCCGAACGTCCTTCCATCAGACGATCCAATGGGTCTTTGTCGATGCTCATACGTGGCTCTCCCTCACCGAGCAGTTACCACCCCAGAGCACAAAAATCAGGATAGTCCCGAATTGGCCGGAGGATCGTTGATTTCTCGATCGGGGAGATCGCTGCTTCCGACATGGCCACGACCGTCGAGATGCGTTTGGCCTGACCGGCCAGGAAGCCGCCACAGAAATGTCCTTCGAGCCAAGCAACGCGACGACGGCTTTCGTCCCCTGCTCGGAGACAACCGGAATCTTCTCCGTGCCCTTCTGGATGTAGATGACTGCATCCGCAGGATTGCCCTGCGAAAAAGGCGACCTGCCCAGTGGCGTGTGCTTCTGCCTTTGCTGACATGCGCCAGAAAAGGCCATGGAATCGAATGTCGACGGAGTTTTTCTGGCCATGGCGGTCATTCCAATCTGCCTCGGGTTCCTGAGCAATCTGGAACAGTTGAGGCGTGAAAGGTGGGTTAGCCTGTAGGTTGCTTCACGAGATTTCCGCGGCCCGCTACCCGCCTGTCACGGGCACGACCGTCCGTCCAACAAGCGAACAGGAAGCCAACAGCAACCTCATGCGTTCCCTCTTCATCCGGATTGGACTCTTCTGCCTCCTCACCATTGCGTCGGCGGCACTGCTGGCTGTTCCCTACCTCGCAATCGAGCCGGAAAGAGACGTACCGAAAGGTCAGGTCGCGATGTCTGCGAAGCAGGACCCAGAGCAGGTCAACGAGGCGGGGCAAACGCCGACCGCCAACCTGGCATTTGGTTTGGATTCTGCCGCTGTTGTTGATGCGGACCTTCCGGTCTGTCAATGCCGGTGGTAATTTCCGCAGAAGTGTCGAAGTAAAATTCCCCAGTGTGGTGGACCGGTGATCGGCCGGTTTTCATTGATCCACGCTCCTGTTTTTGGGCGGCCGTCCCCGTTTTTTGGGTGGCGGCGGCGGTGTGATGCTGGCATGGGCGCGCGCATGCTCGGGGACGAGATCGGCATGGGCCCGCAGGCGATAGCTGGCGCCCTCGATCTGGATGACGATGGCATGATGCAGCAATCTGTCGAGCAGGGCCGTGGCGACGACGGGATCCCCGAAGACCTCGCCCCATTCGGCAAAGCCGCGGTTGGAGGTGAGGATCATGGCGCCTTTCTCGTAGCGGGCGTTGACCAGCTGGAAGAACAGGTTGGCGCCGCCCGGCGTGATGGGGAGATACCCGATCTCGTCGACGATGAGCAGGCTGTTGCGGCTCAGGAAGCGGATCTTTTCAAGCAGCCGGCCTTCGCGCTCGGCCCGGCCAAGCGTCTCGACCAGTTCGGCCAGGGTACAGCGATACACACTGCGGCCCTGCTTGACCGCGGCGACGCCGAGTGCGGTGGCGAGATGGCTTTTGCCGGTGCCGGGCGGGCCGAGGAAGTGGACGACCTCGGCGCGCGTGACGAAGTCGAGCTCGGCCAGGGCCATGATGCGCTCGCGATCGAGTGAGGGCTGGAAGGAGAAGTCGAAGCCTTCCAGTGTTTTCGGCGGATTGAGCCGGGCCGTCTTCAAGGCGACGCCGACGCGGCGGTTCTCGCGGGTCTGGTATTCCTCTGCCAGCAGGGTGTCGATCGCGTCGAGGGCGGCAACCTCGCCGCGCTCCAGGCGCTGCACCGTGTGATCGAGAGCCTCGAGGGCACTGGGCATTCTCAGGCCGACCAGGCTGGCGCGGATGCGCTCAAGGGTTGCGGTCATCGCGCCCTCCCGTCACCGGCAAGCCGCTGTCCCACGGCCCCGTAGAAGGCCAGCGACCGATGCTCGATACCGGATACCGGGGTTTGCGGCCGATAGACCCGCACGGGCCGGCGATGGGACGGATCGACACGCCGCTGGTTCTTGCCCTCGAGTACCGGGTGTGCCGCAATCAGCTCACCATCCTCGAAGATCCGCACCTGTTGGGGATGGTGCTGGACCTCGACCACGCGTTTGCGGGTAGCGTCGGGAACGCTATAGAGATTGCCCCCGACCGAGACCATGCCCTCGTGACTGACCCGGCGCTCGACAGTGAGCACCGCACTGTAGGGCATGGCGGGCAAGCTGATCAGCTCCGGCTGCTCCTGGGCGAAGTGCGCATCGATCACCCGGCCGGTTGTGGCATGCCGGCGGGCGTTGGCAACATCGATGCGCCAGGCGGTGAACTGGCGATTGAGGTCGTCCATGTCCCGGAACTGGCGGGCCAGGAAGAAGTCCTGGCGGATGTAGCGGTAAGGACGTTCCACCTTGCCCTTGGTCTTGGCCCGGTAGGGCCGGCAGGCGCGTGGTGTCACCCCGTAGTGGTTGAGCAGCGCGGCAAGCGAGGTGTTGTAGGCCACCACCCCGTTGCTGTCCTCGTTGATGACCGCCGTCTTCATGCGGTCGTACAGAACCTGGGCAGGCACGCCGCCCATGGCGTGGAACGCATCGATGTGGCAGCGCAGCACCGTCTGCAGGTCCTGGCTTGCACAGAACCGCCCCCACAGCCAGCGGCTGTGCCCCAGCACCATGGTGAACAGCCAGACGATGCGCCGCGTCTCCGGCGTGTCGGAGAAGGCGAGGCGGAACTGGGCGAAGTCGACCTGCGCCTGCCTGCCGGCCGGGGTCTCGAAGCGCCGCTCGAACGCGGTACGTCGTGGGGGACGCACCGCGCGTACAACATCCATGAGCGCGGTGTAGCCGCCCTCATAGCCAAGCGCGCGGATCTCGCGCAAAAGCCGCTTGCCGGAGAGCTCGGGATAGGCCGCAATCCGCTCGCACACATAGGTCTCGAACGGATCCATGAGCCGCGGACGCGGGGCCCGCGGACTGTAGACGGGGGCCTCGAGCCCGCGCTCAAGGTATTTGCGCACGGTCTTGCGGTCGCACCCGACCCGCCGCGCAATGGCCGAGACCGAAAGGCCCTGCCGCTTCAAATCCTGGATCATCACAATCTCCCAAAGTCTGACCACCGCGACCTCCCCTTGCTCAAGGAGGACCCTGGTAGCCCGTTGTGCCCGGTGCTGCATGCCGGGGCATGCCCCGGAATGCAGCACCCCTTAAAACTGGGGAATTTTCAAACGACACTTTCGGGGAGTTTTGCGCCGGTACTCACACCCGGCAATCACCCCTGCCGAATCCCAGAGATGAAACACCGGCCGCAAATGCGGATATGGAA
>CAZNHG010000327.1:0-3727 GCA_964572555.1 uncultured Devosiaceae bacterium
TGCGCACCGCGTCGGCGAACTTTTCGAAGACGTCGGGGGTCGTCTTGTCGAGCGAGACCTCGATGAGAACGAGCAGCCCCAGCCCCAGCTGGGCGGCGTCGAGTTGGGCACGGTAGCCCCTGATGGTGCCCTGTTTCTGCAGCCGGCGCACCCGGTCGCTCATCGAGGTCGCGGCCAGCCCCACCCGCTGGGCGAGTTCGGCGTTGGTGATGCGCCCGTCGTGTTGCAGCTCGGCGAGGATTCTGCGGTCGATGCGATCAAGTGTCGTCATATATCTGGCTCCCATGGTGGCATGCGCTCGACAAGCGCGGCATGGCAGCCATATCACCGGCGGTTCGCCGGGACCAGCAAAGGCCCTAGTGCACCTTGTGCAGGCACGCCGAATGGTCCGACAACACCTCGATCACCCGGCAGTCGGCGACGCGGTCCTGTGGGCAGGCGGTCATGCGGGCGATTTCGTCGCGCAGGGCCGTCAGGCGCGCGATCTTGGTCTCGATCTCGGCGAGATGCCGGGTGGCGATGGAATCGGCCGAACGGCACGAGCGTGCCGGATCGTCGGCCATGTCGAGAAGCTGGCGGACGGCGTCGAGCGCGAAGCCCAGCTCCCGCGCATGTCGGATGAAGGCGAGCCGCTGCAGCGCGTCCGTGCCGTAAAGCCGCCTGTTGCTTTCGGTACGCACGGGCGGATCGAGAAGCCCGATCTCCTCGTAGTAGCGGATGGTGGGCACCTTGATGCCTGTCTGCCGGGCGGCTTCGCCGATGGGAACGTCTGTGCGCATTTCGTGCTTGCTCCTCTAGTCACTAGAGGATTTAGGATTTCGTCCCATGAATGCAAGCAATGAATCGTCACATCCCGTTGTGCAGGGGGAGAGCCGCTATCGTGTCACCGGCATGGATTGCGGCGCCTGCGTGAGCAAGGTGGAAACCGCGGTCACCCGCCTGCCAGGCGTGGAAGCGGCCACGGCGTCCCTGGGGACGGGCCGGCTCACCGTCACGCATGACGGCAGCGCCGAGACGGACGCGGTCATCCGGCAGGTGCGCAATCTCGGCTACGGCATTTCCGAGGGCGGCGAGGGTGACGATGCCACCGCGCAAGCGCCGGCGCGCGAGGCAGAGCCACCCTGGTGGCAGTCGAAAAAGGCGAAGGTCACCGCCGGCTACGCGGCGGCACTCGCCATCGCCCATGGCGCCGGGCTGGCCGTCCCCGCCATCGCCGAAGCGGCGGCGCTGATCGCGCTGCTCGTCGGGCTCGTCCCCATCACGCGCCGGGCTTTCGCGGCGGCGCGGGCGGGCACGCCGTTCTCCATCGAGACACTGATGACCATCGCTGCGGCGGGCGCCGCGCTGATCGGGGCGACCGGCGAGGCGGCCATGGTGGTCCTGTTGTTCCTCATCGGCGAGATGATGGAGGGGGTGGCCGCAGGCCGGGCCCGGCGCGGCATCCGCGCGCTCGCACGGCTCGTGCCGGATACTGCGCGCGTTGAGCGCGACGGGGGCATCGCCGAGGTCCCCGTGGCCGAGCTTGCCCTTGGCACCGTCATTCTCGTGCGGCCCGGCGACCGGATTGCGGCGGATGGCGAGATAGTCGAGGGGACGAGCGAGATCGACGAGGCCGCGATCACCGGCGAGAGCGTCCCCGCCACCAAATATATCGGCGACGAGGTGTTCGCGGGCACGGTCAACGCCAACGGCACGCTGCGCGTGTGCGTCACCGCGACGTCCGCGGACAATACGATCGCGCGTATCGTGCGCCTGGTCGAGGAGGCGCAGGGTGCCAGGGCGCCGACCCAGCGCTTCATCGACCGCTTCTCGCGCTATTACACCCCGGCGGTCCTTGTCGTGGCGGCGCTGGCCGCCACCATGCCGCCGCTCATTGCCGGTGAACCATGGGGCGAGTGGGTCTACAAGGGGCTCGCGCTGCTGCTGATCGGCTGCCCGTGCGCACTGGTCATCTCCACACCCGCCGCCATCGCGGCCGGCCTGTCGGCCGGCGCCCGGCGGGGCCTGTTGATGAAGGGCGGCGCAGTGCTGGAGCGGCTGCGTACCGTCACCGTCGTCGCGCTCGACAAGACCGGGACGATCACCGAGGGGTGCCCCGAGGTGACCGAGGTCGTCGCGCTCGGCCGCAGCGAGCGCGACGTGCTCTCGCTTGCCGGCGCGTTGGAGCAGGGCTCGAGCCACCCGCTCGCCGCCGCGATCACCGCGCATGTTGCCAATACCAACGTGCCCGTCCCGCCCGCCTTCGAGGCCAGGGCGATTCCGGGCGAGGGCGTTTCGGGCAGCGTGGGCCGGGACAGCGTGTTCCTCGGCGCCCCCGGCGCCGCGGCGGCACATGCCGACCTTACCGAAAGCACGGCGGAGATCGACAGGCTCACCGAGGCCGGGCGCACGGTCGTCGTTGTTGTCGCCGGGCGCGCGGTGGCGGGGCTCATCGCCCTTGGCGACCGCGTGCGCCCCGACGCGGCGGAGGGCCTGCGCGCGCTCATGGCGCGGGGCATCCGCGCCGTCATGCTTACCGGCGACAACGCGCGCGTCGCCGGCACCGTTGCCGCGGAGCTTGGCATCGAGGCCCGGGCGGGCCTGCTGCCTCAGGACAAGCGGCGGATCGTCGGCGAACTGCAGGCTCAGGGTGCGATCGTTGCCAAGGTGGGCGACGGGATCAACGATGCCCCGGCGCTTGCGGCAGCCGATGTGGGCATCGCCATGGGCGGGGGCGCGGACGTCGCGCTGGAAACCGCTGACGCCGCCATCCTGCACGGGCGCCTGGGCGATATTGCAGGCATGATCACGCTGTCGGACCGCGTCATGGGCAATATCCGCCAGAATATCGCCATCGCACTGGGGCTCAAGGGCCTGTTCCTGATCACGACGCTGACGGGCATCACCGGCCTGTGGCCCGCCATTCTAGCAGATACCGGCGCCACGGTGCTGGTCACCGCCAATGCGATGCGCCTGTTGGGCTGGCGACAGGCGGGGAATGAAAGCGCCGGGCGAAAAAGTGGAAGTCGGTTTTTCGCTTAGCCGGCGCAACCACCAGGAATCTAGTCCCCCAGCCGTCGCCCGGTCTCCGCATCGAACAGGTGGAGCGCCTCCGGGCCTGCCGTCAGATAAACCGTGTCCCCGATCTCGCGCTCGACGTCGAGCGCGGCGACCAGCGTCTGGCCGCCAAGGTGGCCATGCACAAGCCGCTGGGCGCCCAGCTCCTCGACATAGGACACGTCGAGCGCAACAACACCCTCGCCCGGGCCGTCGGCCGGATGCAGGTCTTCGGCCCGCATGCCCAGGGTAACCGGGCCGGGCTTGCCGGGCGCCTCCGGCAACGGCAGAACGCTTTCGCCGACCTTGACGCCTTTCTCCGCCAACTCGGCCGACAGAAGGTTCATCGCCGGCGAGCCGATGAACCCGGCCACGAAGGTCGAGGCGGGTTTGCGATAGACCGCGAGCGGCGTGCCGATCTGCTCGATGTGCCCGCCATTGAGCACCACCAGCCGGTCGGCGAGCGTCATCGCCTCGACCTGGTCGTGGGTGACATAGACCGAGGTCGTGCCCAGGCGCTGCTGCAACTGGCGGATCTCGCCGCGCATCTGCACGCGCAGCTTGGCATCGAGATTGGTCAGCGGCTCGTCGAACAGGAACGCCTTGGGTTCGCGCACGATGGCGCGCCCCATGGCGACGCGCTGGCGCTGCCCGCCCGAGAGCTGGCGCGGCTTGCGCTCGAGCAGCGACG
>CAZNHG010000328.1:0-3726 GCA_964572555.1 uncultured Devosiaceae bacterium
CACGGCAGTGTCGCCGGCATCTTCGAGACGCCGCGGCACGCCTATACGAAACACCTTCTCGCCGCCGAGCCCAGGGGGACGCCCCCGGCAGTCGACCCCGGCGCCCCGGCCGTTATGACGGCCGAGAACCTGCGCGTCTGGTTCCCCATCCGCCGCGGCATCCTGCGGCGGACCGTGGGGCACATCAAGGCGGTGGACGGACTCGATCTGACCCTCAGGCAAGGCCAGACGCTCGGCGTCGTCGGCGAGTCCGGCTCGGGCAAGTCGACGCTCGGGCTCGCGCTGCTGCGGCTCGTGGCGTCTGAGGGGCGTGTCGTGTTTCTCGGGCGCGACATCGACCGGTTTGACAGCGGCGACATGCGGCCCTTGAGGCGCGACATGCAGGTGGTCTTCCAGGACCCCTACGGCGCCCTCAGCCCGCGCATGACGGTGGCCGAGATCGTCGCGGAAGGATTGACCGTGCATCTGCCCGATCTTTCCGAGGCCGAGCGCGAGGAGCAGGTCGTCGCGGTGCTCGAGGAGGTGGGGCTCGACCCCGGCACGCGCTACCGTTATCCCCACGAGTTTTCGGGCGGCCAGCGCCAGCGCATCGCCATCGCGCGCGCCCTGATCCTGCACCCGAAATTCATCGTTCTCGACGAGCCGACATCGGCGCTCGACGTCAGTGTGCAGGCCCAGATCGTCGACCTGCTGCGCCGGCTGCAGGAAACCCACGGGCTGACCTACATGTTCATCTCGCACGACCTCAAGGTCGTGCGCGCTCTGGCCAGCGACGTTATCATCATGCAGGCGGGCAAGGTGGTCGAGGCCGGGCCCGTCACTGAAATCTTCGAGAAACCGCAAAACGACTACACCAGGGCACTGCTCGCCGCAGCGCTTGACACGAAGCCGTTTACGCGCAGCGAATAGGCGGAACGCGAAAGAAAGCCGTGTCCCGCCGGCACGACCGGCAAGAGGGTCGAAGGCGGACACGGGGACAGGAACAGGGAGTGCATCCATGCTGACACAAATCGCCCGCACGAGCGGCCTGGCGCTTCTGGCGCTGCCGTTCCTCGTCACCCCCGCGCTGACCCAGGACGAGGCCGCTACCGATAGCGGGCAGGACTGGCAACATGGCATATCGCTGGTCGGCGAGCTGAAATACGGCCCCGATTTCGAGCATTTCGACTACGTCAATCCCGATGCGCCGGCCGGCGGCGAGGTGCGGCTGAGTGCGCTGGGCGGGTTCGACACCTTCAACCCCATCCTGCCGCAGGGCGAGGTCGCCTCCGGGCTGGGGCTCGTCTACGAGACCCTGTTGACGCCCTCGCTCGATGAGTCGAACACCTCCTACGGCCTGCTGGCTGAGGGCTTTTCCCACCCCGACGATTACTCCTCGGTAACCTTCCGGCTCGATGCGGACGCCCAGTGGCACGACGGTGAGCCTGTGACCCCCGAGGACGTGGTCTGGTCGTTCAACAAGCTGGTCGAGCTCAACCCGGACCGCGCCCGGTACTACGCCGACATCGAGAGCGTGGAGGTGACGGGCGAGCACGAAGTGACCTTCTCGCTCAGCTCCACCGGCAATCGCGAGATGCCCAGCATCCTCGGCCAGCTTCTCATACTGCCCAGGCATTGGTGGCAGGCGAACGGCCCGGAGGGTGAGCCGCGCGACATCTCGAGCTCCACTCTCGAGCCACCCATGGGATCGGGCCCGTACAGGATGGCCGATTTTTCGCCGGGCCGCTCGGTCACCTATGAGCGGGTCGACGGCTATTGGGGTGCCGGCGAGCCGGTCAATATCGGCCAGAACAATTTCGAGACGATCTCCTATGAGTACTATCGCGACACGACCGTGATGTTCGAGGCCTTCAAGGGCGACCAGTTCGACTGGTGGAGCGAGAACGTCGCCCGCCGCTGGGCCACCGCCTATGACTTTCCCGCCGTCGAGAACGGCCACGTGGTGCGCGAGCGCTTCGAGAATCCTTACCGCGATAGCGGGCTGATGGTCGGGTTCATTCCCAATCTGCGCCGCGACAAGTTCCAGGACGAGAACGTGCGCCGGGCGCTCAACTACGCTTTCGATTTCCAGGAGCTGCAACGCACGCTGTTCTATGGCGAATACGAGCGCATCGATTCCTACTTCTACCGCACCGAGCTCGCCTCAACCGGCCTGCCCGAGGGCGAGGAGCTCGAGATCCTGGAGTCGGTGCGCGAGCAGGTCCCCGAGGAGGTGTTCACAGAGGAATACACCAATCCCGTCGGCGGCTCGCCAGAAAAGCTCCGCGAGAACCTGCGCACCGCGCTCGACCTGTTCAACGAGGCGGGCTATACGCTCGAGGGCGACGAACTGGTCGACAGCGATGGCAACCAGTTCTCCTTCGAGGTGCTGCTGAACGGGCCCACCATCGAACCGGTGGCACTCGCCTGGGAATCCAATCTCGAGCGCATCGGCATCGACGTCCGGGTGCGCAGCGTCGATTCCCCGCAATTCATCAACCGCGTGCGCTCGCGCGATTTCGACGTCATCTACAACGGTTGGTCGCAATCGCTGTCGCCAGGCAACGAGCAGCGCTTCTTCTTCGGCAGCGAGTCGGCGGACCAGAGCAGTTCCAGCAACTATGCCGGCATCGCCGACCCGGGTATCGACGCGCTGATCGAGAAGATCATCTTCGCCGACGACCGCGATACCCTCGTGGCCGCGACCCGCGCCCTCGACCGCGTGCTGCTGGCGCATCACTACGTGGTGCCGAGCTACACCGCTGTCGACCAGCGCATTGCGCGCTGGGACCGGTTCTCCCACCCCGAGGAGCTGCCCTACTACTCCATCGGTTTCCCCTCCGTGTGGTGGTGGGACGAGGAAAAGGCCGCCGCCATCGAATAGGACGCAGGAACGCCCGGGCATCGGGCCGCGTCAGTCGAGAGCCGCGATGTTGCTTGAAAGGGCGCGCCTCTGCCAATATTTTTTGCAGTCATTCAAGAAATATGCCAATGTGGAAAAGTCTCATACATCCGGCCCCGCGGCGGGGTATGCGGCAGGCCAGTATTACTGTCGTCGTCTCGTAGTTAGTTAAGATGACAAGTAAGCTTGTATATTCGGCTCATTCGTTTTATTGATTTGAACTTGGGGCTGTCCGCGGCCCTTCCGGGTCGCACGACATGCTTCGTGTCTTGTTTGACTAACCTACAATTAGCCTTTACGACTCAAATACCTAGTGTACGAATTACCGGCCTGACCATATTAAGAGGATGTGACCTTGGAAGATGTGCGAAACCCCGAGGCAGGGGGTCGAGCAGACATCCCGAACGGTGATGCTCAATCAACACAGCCCATGGTTTTGTTCGAGTCCGTCCAGAAGTCCTATGACGGGGAAACTCTCGTCGTTAAGGACCTGAACCTCGAAATTGCCAAGGGCGAATTCATGACCATGCTGGGCCCGTCCGGGTCGGGCAAGACGACCTGCCTGATGATGGTTGCCGGCTTCGAGCCCGCCACGAATGGCGAGATCTACCTCGACGGACAGCCCATCAACTCGGTTCCGCCCCACAAGCGCGGTATCGGTATGGTCTTTCAGAACTATGC
This sequence comes from uncultured Devosiaceae bacterium, assembly GCA_964572555.1. Taxonomy (GTDB): domain Bacteria; phylum Pseudomonadota; class Alphaproteobacteria; order Rhizobiales; family Devosiaceae; genus CAZNHG01. Next base: position 3,563 of record CAZNHG010000328.1, read on the forward strand.
GCTTTTCCCCCACATGACCATCGCGGAGAACCTCGCCTATCCGCTCGAGGTGCGCGGCATCGGCAAGGAGGAGGCCGAGCGCAAGGTCCAGCGCGCGCTCGACATGGTGCAGATGGGCGACGGCAGCTTCCACGGCCGCCGGCCCACCCAGCTCTCCGGCGGCC
>CAZNHG010000329.1:0-3685 GCA_964572555.1 uncultured Devosiaceae bacterium
GTTCCTGCTCGGAATCCTGCAGAGCTTCGCCTCGATGAACCAGATCAAGGACCTTATTCCCGGCATCGACCAGATCATCATCTATCTGGTCGCCGTGGTGGTCCTGTTGACGATGCCGCGCGGCCTGCTCGGGCGCCGCGGCGTGATGGAGGAGTAGGTTATGCTGACCATCCCCCGCAAGGATGCCATTCTCATGGTGGTGTTCAGCCTGGCCGTTCTCACCATGCCGATCTGGCTGCAGCCCTTCGGCGCGGCCTATCCTGACCTGCTGCAGCGCTTCATGATCTACGCGATCCTGGCGATCGGCTTCAACATCCTGTTCGGGCTGACCGGCTATCTCAGTTTCGGCCACGCGGCCTTTCTCGGTGTGGGCTCCTACACCGCCGTGTGGTCGTTCAAGCTCCTGTCCATGGACGGCCTGCTGGCCCTGGTGTTCTCGGTGACCATGGCAGGGCTGTTCGCCGTGCTGATCGGCTTCATCTGCCTGCGCCGCTCCGGCATCTATTTCGCCATCCTGACGCTCGCGTTCGCTGAGATGAGCTACAAGCTGGCCTATTCGGTGCTCACCCCGATCACCAATGGCGAGACGGGATTGCAGCTCTCGATCAGCGATCCACGCGTACTCGACGGCCTTTTCGGCCCGCCGAGCGGCACGCTGGTCCCGAGTTTCCTCGGCATCGGCATGGGCGGCTACTCAGGCTTCTACGTGTGCGCGGTGATCATGCTCATCTCGTTCTTTTTGGCCATGCGCATCGCCGGCTCGCCGTTCGGCATGATGCTCAAGGCGATCAAGTCCAACCAGACCCGCATGAACTACACCGGTTTCAACACCAGGCCCTACGCGCTCGCGGCTTTCGTGATCTCGGGCATGTATGCCGGGCTTGCCGGCGGCCTGCTGGCGGTTACCGACCCCCTGGCGGGGGCCGAGCGCATGCAGTGGACGGCCTCGGGCGAGGTGGTGCTGATGACCATTCTCGGCGGCGTCGGCACGCTGCTCGGCCCGGTTTTCGGCGCCTGGATCATCAAGTACTGCGAGAACATCTTCTCCGCGTTCAACGAGGGCATGCTGGCCCGCACCTTCTCGTGGCTGCCCGATGGCGTGCGCGATGTGGTGGTGCACGTCGCCAGCCCCTTCGTGGGCGAGGGGTGGCACCTGACCCTCGGGCTCGTCTTCGTGCTCGTGGTGGTGTTCCTGCCCGGCGGGCTGATGGAAGGCATCCGGCGCGTCGGCGCCTGGTTCGGCCGGCGCGGCGGAGGCGGCACGTCATCGTCGTCATCCGAGAATCCAAGCCCGCAACCGGCGGAATAGCGGTGGGAGACCGTTCATGAGTTTGCATGACAGAAATGTCGTTCTTCACGTCGACGACGTGCACAAGACATTCGGCGGCCTCAACGCGCTGTCCGACATCGACCTCGCGATCGAGGAGGGGCGGACCCACGCCATCATCGGGCCCAACGGGGCCGGCAAGTCGACGCTTCTCAACGTTATCGTGGGGCGGCTGGCGCCGTCCCAGGGCGCGGTGGTGTTCGACGGGCAGGTCCTGACCGGCAAGGCGCCGCACCAGATCAACCAGATCGGGGTGGCCCGCGTGTTCCAGACCCCGGAGATCTTTCCCGAGCTTTCCGTGCTGCACAACGTCATGACGCCGGCGTTCTCCAAGCGCGACGGCGCGTTCAAGCTGAACTTCATAAGGGCTCTGCAGGATGAAGGGGCCGTACGCGAGGAGGCCGAGGACATCCTCAACGACGTGGGGCTCTACCAGCACCGCGACACCCACGCCGGCGCGCTCAGCCGGGGCGACAAGCGGCGCATGGAGCTGGCGATGTGCCTGATCCAGCATCCGCGCCTGTTGCTGCTCGACGAGCCGACGGCCGGCATGTCGCGCCACGACACCAACACCACGATCGAGCTTCTCAAGAAGATCAAGGCCCGCGGCATGACCAAGGTCATCATCGAGCACGACATGCACGTCGTGTTCTCGCTGGCCGACAAGATCTCGGTGCTTGCGGGCGGGCGGATCATCGCCGAAGGTGCACCGGACGATGTCCGGGCCGACCCGAAGGTGCAGGAAGCCTATCTCGGGGGAACGCAGTGATGAACCGGATGACGATGCACACCGACAATGTCGAGGGGGCAGAAGCGGTGGAGACTTCGGCGTATTTCCAGGTCAGCGATATCCACGCCTTTTATGGCGAGAGCTACATCGTCCAGGGCGTGTCGTTCGACGTCAAGGAAGCAGAAATTCTCGCCCTCCTGGGCCGGAACGGCGCGGGCAAGACATCGACCCTGCGCGCAATCGCCCGCGCCAAGGATCCCGTTCTGCGCAGGGGCGAGATTCATCTGGCCGGCGCGCCGCTGCATACCGCGAGCGCCCACGAGGCGGCCCGGGCGGGCGTGCAGCTCGTGCCGGAGGACCGGCGCATCATCCAGGGCCTGACGGTGGAGGAGAACCTGCAGCTTGCCCAGGTCGCACCGGGGCACGGATGGACTATCGAGCAGGTGTTCGACAAGTTCCCCCGCCTCGGCGAGCGCCGCAAGCAGGAAGGCACGACGCTGTCGGGCGGCGAGCAGCAGATGCTTGCCATCGGCCGGGCGCTGACCCGCGACGTCAAGCTTTTGCTCCTCGACGAGCCTTTCGAGGGGCTGGCACCGGTGATCGTGCAGGAGATCGAACAGATTCTGCACGACATCCGGAACCTCGGCATAACGGCGATCATCGTCGAGCAGAACGCGATCGCCGCCCTGAACCTCAGCGACCGGGCGGTGATCCTCGATACCGGCGAGGTCGCATTCAAGGGCTCCGCGCAGGAAGTTCTCGACAGTGCCGAGTTGCGTCAGGAATATCTGGCGATTTAAGTTCTGGGCACCATTACAATTTCGAGACGCGTGGGCTCCTCGCGAGGGGCCCTGCGTGTGGGAGAGAGACCATGGAAGAAAAGATCTACAATCCGCCCGAAGAAGTGCTCAAACGCACCCGCGTGACCGCCGAGCAGTACGAGAAGATGTACGCGGAATCGATCGCCGACCCGGAGAGCTTCTGGGCCGAACAGGCGAAGCGGCTGGACTGGATCAAGCCCTTCACCAGGGTCAAGAACACCACGTTCGAGTACCCCGACGTCTCCATCAAGTGGTTCGAGGACGGCGAGTTGAACGTCGCCGCCAACTGCATCGACCGTCATTTGCCCGAACGCGCCAACGACACCGCCATCATCTGGGAGGGCGACGAGCCGGGCACCGACGACAAGATCACCTTCCAGCAGCTTTACGACCGGGTGGGGCGTTTCGCCAACGTCCTCAAGAATCTCGGCGTAAAGAAGGGCGACCGCGTCACCATCTATCTGCCGATGATCCCCGAGGCGGCCTATGCCATGCTGGCGTGTACCCGCATTGGCGCCATCCACTCGGTCGTTTTCGCCGGCTTTTCGCCCGACGCGCTGGCCGGGCGCATCAACGACTGCGATTCCGAGGTCGTGATCACCGCCGACGAGGGCCGTCGCGGCGGGCGGACTATTCCGCTCAAGAAGAACGTCGACACCGCGCTCGAGGATAGCCCTGGCGTGCGTACCGTTCTCGTGGTCGAGAACACCGGGGCGGAGGTGAACATGAAGGGCAGCCGCGACGTGTGGTGGCACGAGGCCGCCAGCGGCGTGGACACCGAGTGCCCGCCCGAGCCGATGAACGCCG
>CAZNHG010000330.1:0-3643 GCA_964572555.1 uncultured Devosiaceae bacterium
CTCGCGCATCTACTGCTTCAGCAACGGCCACGAGATGCCCTCGCGCCAGGCGACGGTGTACATCTCCTCGGCCGACCTGATGCAGCGCAATCTGGACTGGCGCGTGGAGGCGCTGGTGCCGGTGCTGAACAAAACCGTGCACAAGCAGATCCTGGACAGGATCATGGTTGCCTACATGCGCGACAATCAGCAAAGCTGGGAGGTGCTTCCGGACGGCAGCTCCCAGCGCGTGCGCCCGGAAGAGGGCGAAGAACTGTTCAACGCCCACGACTACTTCATGACCAACCCGAGCCTGTCGGGCCGCGGCAGCGCGCTCACGGGCAGCCGGGACAGCGACGAGGATAGCGACGATTGATACGCCAATGGAGCGTTGATTCCGACCCGACTGCACAGGGCCGGATCAAGGGCGCCAAGCCTGTCGCGGTTCTGGATATCGGGTCGAACTCGGTACGTCTTGTCGTCTACGAGCGCCATGCACGGGCCCTGACACCGCTCTACAACGAGAAATCGGCCTGTGCCCTCGGGCGCGGCGTCGCCGCGACGGGCCGGCTGGCCGAGGCCAATGCCCAGCGTGCTCTCAAGGCGGCGCGGCGCTACGCACTCGTGGCCCGGCTGATGGGCGTGGGGTCCACCTATGTGCTCGCGACGTCCGCCGTGCGCGACGCCGCGGACGGGCCGGAATTCTCCGCCGAGGTCGAGCGGATCATGCAGGCGCCGGTGCGCGTGCTGACGGGCAAGGAAGAAGCGCATTTCGCCGCGCATGGCGTGGTTGCCGGCATGCCGCTTTTCGACGGGGTCGTCGGCGACATGGGCGGCGGCAGCCTGGAACTGGCGCGGGTGCGGGGCGGCGAGGATATCGAGGGCGAGACCTATGCCCTGGGCGCCATCCGCCTGCAGGACGACAGCGACGGATCGCCGGCCAAGGCGGCAGAGATTACCCGGAAGCGGCTGGAAGGTTCACAGCTGGCGACGGCCGCGCCGGGCGGGGTTTTCTGCGCCATCGGCGGAACGTGGCGATCCCTGGCCAAGCTGCATCAGCGCCAGAAGAAATATCCGCTGCACATGATCCAGAACTATTCGGTCGAGGCCGAAGATCTCATCAAGCTGTGCGACGATACCATTGCGGCCTGGGAGGCGGACGAGACCTATCCCGGCGCCGACTACATGAGCGGCTCGCGCCGCAGCCTGGTGCCGTTCGGTGCGGCCGTGATGGCCGAAACGCTGCGGACCGGGCGGTTCTCGGAGGTCGTCTTCTCGGCTCTCGGCGTGCGCGAGGGGTTTCTGTACAGCGAGCTGCCGGACGACGAGCGCGCCGTCGATCCGCTACTCCAGGCCTGCGAGGAAATGTCGGTGCTCCGCGCCCGCTCGCCGGCGCACGCCTACGACCTCAACGAGTTCATGTCGCAGTTCATGGAAGGCGCGGGACTGGCCGAATCCGGCGAGGACAAGCGTTTGCGCACCGCGGTCGCGTTTCTCTCCGACATCGGCTGGCGCGGGCATCCCGACTACCGCGGCGAGCAGAGTGTCGATCTCGTCGCCTATGGCGCACTGGTGGGAATCGACCATCCCGGCCGGGCGTTTCTCGCCGAGGCGCTGGCCGTGCGGTACATGGGGCTCAAGCACAAGAGCATGAGCGCGTCCTTGCTCAAGCTGGCCGGAACCGACTGTCACGAGCGTGCCCGCATTCTGGGGGCGTTGCTGCGCGTCGCCTATCCGATGTCGGCAGGCATGCCGGGCGTGCTGCCGCGCATTTCCTTCTCGCGCGAGGAGGATACGCTGGTGTTGCACCTGCCCGGCGATTTCGCGTTTCTCGACGGCGAACGGCTCGGCAACCGGCTGTCTCAGCTCGCCAGCACGACCGGCTTTGCCGACTCCCGCGTCATGATTGCTTGATCGGGAACTCGATCACCCCTTTCCTGTCCGCAGCCAGTCCGACACGGCCATGCTTGATGGCGAGGGCCTTGTCGCCGAAGATGCGGCGGCGCCAGCCCTTGAGCGCGGGCACGTCCGCATTGTCGTCGAGAACGAGCGCGTCGATGTCGTCCGAGGTGGCGATGATGCGCGCGGCGACGCCTTCGCGCTCCGATACGGCCTTGAGAAGCACACGGATGAGATCGCCGATGGGCCCCTTGGGTGAAGGTCCCCGCGCGCGCTCGGGGAGCGTGGGAAGCTCGTCCTTGGGCAGGTCCTCGACGGTCTTGAGAAGCGCCATGATCTCGCCCGCCGCGTTCGAGCGGCCGAAGCCCCTGGGCACGGCCCGCAGCTTCTCGAAGCGCTCCGGCTTGAGCGGGCGCTGAACCGCCAATTCGTAGATCGCATCGTCCTTGAGAATGCGTCCGCGCGGCTGATCTGCACGTTGGGCGCGCGCTTCGCGCCATTCGGCAAGCGCCTGCATGGCGGCGAGATCGCGCGGCTTGTTGACCTTCATCTTCAAGCGCTTCCAGGCGTCTTCGGGTTTGACGATGTAAGTGTCGATGCTCTCGAGTGCGGCGTTTTCGTCCGCCACCCAGCTCGCGCGGTCCATCTCGGCGATCTTGCCCTTGAGTTCGAGATAGATGTCGCGCAGGTGCGTGACGTCCGCCAGCGCGTAGGAGAGCTGCTTCTCGGTCAGCGGACGCACGGACCAGTCGGTGAAGCGCGAGCTCTTGTCGATGCTCTCGCCGGTCACCGAGCGCACGATGTTGTCGTAGGACACGCTGTCGCCGTAGCCGCAGACGCTGGCGGCGATCTGGGTATCGAACAGGTTCGCCGGCACCTCGCCGGTCAATTTGACGAAGATCTCGACGTCCTGACGCGCGGCGTGGAAGACCTTGGTGACGGAGTCGTCGGCCAGGAGGTCGAAGAAGGGCCGCAGTTCGATTCCCTCGGCGAGCGGATCGACGATGACGGCTTCGTCCGGCGTCGCGGCCTGGATCAGGCAGAGCCGGGGCCAGTAGGTGGTTTCACGCAGGAACTCGGTGTCGACGGTAACGAAGTCGTAGCCGGCGGCGGCGCGGCAGAAGTCGGCCAGGTCCGCGGTTGCCGTGATTACTTTCATGAGAACTCTTGCTCGTTGTCTTGCCGCCGTGTCCTAGCAGGACTTGACGGGCTACTCCAGACGGCGCGATGTCGCGAGCCTGCACCGTGAACACGGCATGTTCAGGGCATTCGCGTGCCGGCCCCGGCCGCGGCACGCTTGACAAACAGACCGGCCCATGCGCTTTTCCGCCGCGAGAAATCCCCGGATTCCGTTCACGACAAGAGTAAATCATGCATCGCTTCCGTACGCATACATGTGCGCAACTGAATTCGAGTGACGCCGGCCAGTCCGTTCGGCTCAGCGGCTGGGTGCACCGCATTCGCGACCATGGCGGCCTGCTGTTCATCGATCTGCGCGACCACTACGGGCTGACGCAGTGCGTGGCCGATCCCGATTCGCCCGCGTTCGCCCAGGCCGAAAACGTCCGTGCCGAGTGGGTGCTGCGCATCGACGGCGAGGTCAAGCCGCGCGACAAGGAGGCGATCAATCCCAATCTCGATACGGGCGAGATCGAGCTGTTCATCAACGATATCGAGGTTCTCGGCGAAGCCCGCGAGCTGCCGATGCCGGTGTTCGGGGACCAGGAATATCCCGAGGATACGCGCCTTCGGAACCGCTTCCTCG
>CAZNHG010000331.1:0-3631 GCA_964572555.1 uncultured Devosiaceae bacterium
CAGCTCGCGCCATCTCGCCGAACTCGTTGCCGGAGTCGGTGTACGGAACCTCCGCGTCTTCCGGGTTTTCGGTCACGTCACGCATGGTTCTGGTGAGCTTCGAGATTGGGCCGGTGATGCGGCGTGCCACGATGATGCCTATAACGACGGCGATCGCGACGATAACCAGGGTACCGATCACCATGGCATTGCGCATGCTCGTCACGGCCGCAAAGCTTTCCGCCATCGAGCGTTCGGCCACCACGGCCCAATGCTTGTCGAGGAAGGGCAGCGCCTGCGCCGCGGCAAGGGATTCCACGCCATTGTCGGCGGCGATCGTCGCGGTGGTATTCGTTCCCGCGCTCGCGGCCGAGGCGATTGCGTCGCTGTTGATGGTCTTTGCCAGTACGGTCGGTTCGTCCGCCAGCGGCTTGTTGCTGAGAACAGTGCCCTCGCCGTTGACCAGATAGGTCTGGCCGGTCTCGCCCAGCCCCTCTCGGTTGGCGAGGACGCTGTCGAAGAAGCCGGCATCGAGGCGCAGGGCAAGGTAACCCTTGATGTTGGCCGGATCGGTCGCGTCATGCGGCAGGGTCGTCGCCACGAACAGGCCGGGCTGTCCGTCCATCGGGGCGTACGGCGCCATGTCACTGGCTACAGTTTCGCCCGGTGCCGCCTTGGCCGCGTCGATGGCGGCCTTGAAGGGGCCGTTAGCCAGGTCACCTTCGTTGACATTGGCCAGAAAGTCGGACGACTTGGTCACCGAGTAGATGACGCTGCCGTCGGCCATGACGACATAGACGTCGCCATAGTCCCCATGATCCCACACCGAGTGCATGGCCGCGTGCACGGTTGCGTGGCGATAGCCGTACATGGTGGGGCTGTCGTCACCGTTAATGGCCGCGCGCTCGGCGATGGTGCTATCGCCAGGCTGGAAATACTCCGTTACCTGCGGAATATCGACCGTCAGGTTGGTCACCAGCATGCTCATTTCATCGAGAATGGTGGCCATGTTGGTGCTGTTGGCCGACAGGTTCTCGACGTCGGTCACGACCGTTTTGAGCTTATCGCCGAGCAGGTTGCCGCGCGATTGGGCCATGACGGACAGCTCGTTGCGGCTGGCCTCGCTCAACCCGCTCCTGGCCTGCTGATACCCGATGACGCCGACCGAGATGGACCCGAGCGCAGCCAAACCGATGAGCATGACGGGAAGCATAACGGACAGCCGCATCGCGCGCCGCTTGTGTCCGGTTCCGGCGTCTTTTTCAGACATGGGGAAGAACCTCGTGATGAAAACGTATGTGGCAAAAATCTGGCGGTGCTTCCTTAAAATTCGGATAAAACAGGGAAGCATTCTTCCGGTTTTGTGGCGACTTGGCTTTGAATTGGAACCCTTGCGCCGTACCCTGACCCTCGACAACAGCACCTAGCTCGCCGATCGCCCCCACACCGGCATCCCCACCTATTTCTGCGCCCCCACAAACCCTGGAAAAGGGCGCCGTGACAAACGCCAACGCCCACCTGCGTTGGTACCACGTCCATTATTGCACTTACATTCAAACTGGATCCGTCCGTGGGGGCGATCAGGGCTATGCCCCTGAAAATTCAACTGTCATCTGCTGCCCCCGTCTTACCTAGCAGGAACGTGCACGGCTTGTGGCACGCGCCGGAGCGCGTCCACTTGGCACCTACGTGAAAAGCGTATTGTTCGACACGCCAATGCAAACGAACATTAGGCGCCGGACATCGGATCATCACTGCATACGGACAAATAAGCAGGCGAGACTTCAGGCTCTTTCGTCCGAAAGCGCATAGCTGGTACTGCGCCCACCACCCGGTTCTTTGACGAGGATGCCGCGTTCCAGAAGATTGGTGATGTCGCGTAGCGCCGTATCCGGCGAACATTTTTCAATCTTGGCCCATTTTCCGGAAGTGAGCTTGCCGAAAAAGCCGTCCAGCAGACGTATGATCATATCCCGCTGCCGGTCGTTGAAGCTTTCGCCGGCATGTTTTTCCCAGAACCGCGCTCTGGCCAGCACCTTGGAAAGGGTTCCCTCGGCATGATCGAAGGCGCGATCCAGACAGCCGAGGAACCATTCCAGCCAGGAGGTAATGTCGAGGCCATCTTTCTGTGTGGATTCGAGAATGTCATAATAGGCATTACGCTCAATCCTGATCTGCGCGGACATGCTGTAAAAGCGTTGCGCACTACCTTCCGAGCGGGCCAACACCAGATCGGAAATGGCACGGGCGATACGGCCATTCCCATCGTCGAAGGGATGGATAGTCACAAACCAGAGATGCGCGACAGCTGCCTTGAGTACGAAATCCAAGCGCGGCCCGTTCTCAAACCAATCGAGAAAAGCCTTCATCTCAGCGTCGAGATGTTCGGCCTTTGGTGCCTCAAAGTGAATCTTTTCACGCCCATAGACACCTGAAACCACCTGCATGCGTCCGAGCTTGTCGTCCCGCCACGCACCCACGGTGATGCGGCTCATTCCGGACCGCCCTGTGGGGAACAAGGACGCATGCCAGTCAAACAGACGATCCTTGGTGAGAGGACGATCAAAGCCCTGCGTGGCATCGAGCATCATTTCCACGACGCCTTCGACGTCGCGGTCGGCGGGAACAAGACCTGCGATGTCCATTCCCAGGCGACGGGCAATGGAAGAGCGCACCTGATCGACATCGAGGTTGTCACCTTCGATTTCGCTGGACTTGACCACGTCCTGAGTGAGTGTCTGCAAAACGGCTTCGCTGCGCATGTCAGAGCCCAGCGCTTCCATACGACCAACCAGTCGCCCCTGCCGGTGCCGTACGGCGGCCAGTCGTTCAGACACCGCCTTCTCATCCCAGGCGAAATGGGGCCATTCGGGCAATTCATAGTTATAGGCTATAGGCATATTCACCGCACTTCTTGCGGAGATTAAGCCAGATATTCACCGCAAAGACAAGATTATTCACCGCAAATTATGCGGTGAATATATATCCAAACCGAAGCATCGTTGACGTGATTGCGTGGTAGAAAGCCGAGTCTCCGGCTGAACAGCCAGTTCCGGTGCATAAGTTGCCGGATGCTCTCCACCGGGTTGAACTCAGGCGAGCGTGGCGATGGCCTTGGGGCTCTTGCCCGACGCTAACTCGCGGAAGATGCGCCGCACGATCTCGGCTTCCTCGGCGATGATCTCGCGGTCACCCCGGATCGGCTCGCCATTGCCGTCCAGCTTCTTCACCACCTCGTATCCATAGCAGAGGCCGCCACCCACCTTACCCTTCTCGACACTGCTCCGCAGGCCGCGATGGGACTTCCTTTCAGGAACAGGGCATTCATCGTGCCCTTGAGGCCAACGTGAAGCTCGGAGATTTCGCCCTCGCGATTCCCGCGAACTTCAACTGCTTGTAGAGTGTAGCGACATCGGCCTGATCGCGGCTGATCCGGTCCAGCGCCTCGGCTAGCAGGATGTTGAACTCGCCATGCTGCGCGCCACGTATAAGCCGCTGAATGCCGGGGCGCAGAATGGTGCTCGATGGCCGCGTCCTCATAGGAACCGACGACCTCCGACCGCTCCCGCCGTGCGTGATCCCGGCACAGGAGAAACCGGTCCTCAATGGACGCCTCGCTCTGGTTGTCGGATGAATAGCGGGCATAAAGGGC
>CAZNHG010000332.1:0-436 GCA_964572555.1 uncultured Devosiaceae bacterium
AGATCTCGGCAGGGGTCGGGACGCCGTCGCGAGTCTTGACGAGCGACGATTTCGACTCCTCGCGGATGATGTCGTTGCACAGCTCGACGCATTCATCGCAGATGAAAACCGTCGGCCCGGCGATGAGCTTGCGCACTTCGTGCTGGGACTTGCCGCAGAACGAACAATACAGCGTGTTCTTGGATGCTTCGCCGTTGGAATTGTCTTTAGACATTCGTCACTCCCGCGAGGCGGTTCCGCCTCAGATTGTGCTGACTCTCGACGCTACGCCCGAGACTTAAACAAAATGTAAGCCTGTCCAACCATAAAGGCCAGTCCGGATGGACGCAATTAGCGCCTTCGTGACCGGCCTTGATGGCTGCGATTGGCGTTAACGTCACGCGCCGGGGGTTTCGCCCGCCGGACGCTTCTCCTGGATCGTATCGATAAGGCCGAA
>CAZNHG010000332.1:446-3620 GCA_964572555.1 uncultured Devosiaceae bacterium
TTCCTTGGCCTGCTCGGCGCTCATGAAATTGTCACGCTCCAGCGCCGATTCGATGGTCTCGTAGTCCTGGCCGGTGTGGTGGACGTAGATCACGTTCAGGCGGCGCTTGAGGTTCTCGGTATGGCGCGCGTGGATGAGGATATCCGTGGCCTGCCCCTGATAGCCGCCCGAAGGCTGATGGACCATGATCGAGGCATTGGGCAGCGAGCCGCGCATGTCCTTCTCGCCGGCGGCGAGCAGCAGGGAACCGGCCGATGCGGCCTGGCCAACGCACAGCGTCGCCACTGCCGGGCGCACGAACTGCATGGTATCGTACATCGACAGGCCCGATGTCACCACCCCGCCCGGCGAGTTGATGTACATCGCGATTTCCTTCTTGGGATTCTCGGCCTCGAGATAGAGAAGCTGCGCGACGACGAGCGAGGCCATGTTGTCCTCGATGATGCCGGTCACGAAGATGATGCGTTCCTTGAGCAGGCGCGAATAGATGTCGTAAGCGCGCTCGCCGCGATTGGTCTGCTCGACGACCATCGGCACGAGCGTGTTCATATAGAGGTCTGTCGGGTCTTTCATACGTTTGTTGCCTTGTATTGGAACGAATCAGCGAAGGGTTCCGCCGATTGCAGACGACGCTGCCTTAATGGCCGGTAAAGCCACAGATAGGCTGGAATATGGCCGGGTTCAATAGGCTGTGGCCAACGCGATTAACAGCGAAAACTTTAGCGATCGCCACATCCCCCCCAAGCCGCCGCGCGCGTCGGGGAGTGCCGGCTATGTAGCTGCCCGCGAGGCGCTTGTGCAAGGGTGGGCGGCGCAGATCACTCCGCGATACTTGCCAGGGCCGCCGGGATCAGGTCCGGCAGATCTTCTGCGATCAGGCCGTGGCGCCCGAAGGCCTTCGCGGCCGCCCCGTGCAGCCAGACGCCTGCCGCGGCGGCCTCGCGCCCGCTCAGGCCCTGAGCGAGCAAGCCACCGATCATGCCCGAAAGTACGTCGCCCGATCCGGCCGTCGCCAGCGTCGCCGGCGCGTTGGCGTTGACCGCGATCCAGCCGTCCGGCGCCGCGATCACCGTATCGGATCCCTTGAGGACGACCACCGCGCCGGACATGACCGCCGCGGCCCTCGCCTGTTCGATCTTCGAGCCCTCCGTTCTGGGAAAGATGCGGGTGAACTCACCCATGTGCGGCGTCATGACGACCGGCTTGCTGCCACGTGCGTGAATGGCTGCAAACAGGGCCCCGCCATCGCCCTTGAACGAACTCAACGCGTCGGCGTCGAGTACCGCCGCGGCCTGCGAGGCCATGATGCTCAGGACATTCTGGTGTGTCACCGGGCTGATGCCGGCGGCCGGGCCGATCACGACCGCATTCTTGCGCTCGTCCTCGAGTATGCCCGCCAACTCGGACGGATCGGCGGCCACGGCAAGCATGATCGCGGTGACATGTGCGGCATGCACATGCAGGGCGTCCTCGGTCCCGGCCAGAGTTACGAGACCTGCCCCGATGCGCAGCGCTCCGGCCGCGGACAGGCGCGAGGCGCCCGTGGCGAGCGGCGGGCCGGATATGACGAGGCAATGCCCGCGCCCGTATTTGTGGCCGTCGGGCCCGGTCATCGGCAGGTCCCACAGGTCCGGTCCGTTCTCGAAGACCTGCGGCCCGATGCCGTCCAGCACGCTCTCGGGAATGCCGATATCGGCGAGGACCAGCGAACCGCACAGCCCCCGGCCCGGCTGCAGCAGGTGTCCCGGCTTCTTGCGGAAGAAGGTGACGGTCAGGTCCGCCTCGACCGCCCTGCCGCGCACCTGGCCGGTTTCGCCATCGAGCCCGCTCGGCACGTCCACCGCGACGACCGGCGTGCGGCTGGCGTTCACTGTGTCGATCAGGTCGCCCAGGGCTCCGCCGACATCGCGGTCGAGCCCGGCACCGAGCAGTGCGTCAACGATCAACTCAGCTCCCGCGACGACATGGTCCCGGGCCGAATCCACAGGTCCCTCCCAGCGCTCGGCGTTGGCCGCGGCGTCACCCTTGAGCTTGTCGCGATCGCCGTACAGCGCCAGACGGACGGGCCAGCCTGCGTTCACAAGGTACCGGGCAACCACGAAACCGTCGCCGCCATTGTTGCCCGGCCCGCACAGGATCAGCGTCTTGCGCGGCGCATAGTGCGCCATGATGGCGTCGGCTGCGGCCCGGCCCGCGTTTTCCATCAGGGTGAGCGAGGGCACGCCCGCCGCAACTGCGGCGGCATCGGCCCTGCCCATCTGCTCGGGTGTGAGAAGAACGCTCTTGCTATACGTCATGGTGCCGGATCCTCCTGCGGTCCGAAGCCTGGAGCGTTTTCAGAACAAGTGGATACCACTTGTTCTGAAAACGCGACCACTCAAGAACCTAGAGCTTCCGCTCTGATTCAATCGGAACGGAAGCTCTAGCATAGCCCTTGATGTGACCTGAACGGGGCGGCGCAATCCATTGTCCCCAAAGCAAAAAGGCCCCCCGAGCGGGAGGCCCCTCTTCAAGGCTGGAACAGCGAAACCGCCTAGTGATGATGCTCTTCCGGCACCTCGTCGGCAGCCTCGTCTTCCTCGATCATCTTGGAGAGCTCTTCGCGCGTGACCTTCTTGTCGGTCTTCTGCGCAAGCTCGGAGACATAGTCGACGACCTTGTTCTCGAACACCGGCGCGCGCAGGCTCTGGATGGCCTGCGGGTTCTGCCGGTAGTAGTCGTAGACCTGCTGTTCCTGGCCGGGGAAGCGGCGCACCTCGGCGATCAGCGCCTGCTGCATCTCTTCCTCGCTGACCTCGATCTCGTTCTTGTTGCCGATCTCGGCAACGACGAGCCCAAGCCGCACGCGGCGCTCCGCGATCTTCTCGTACTGGGCCCTGGCCTTTTCCTCGGTCGTGCCCTCGTCCTCGAATGAGCGGCCGTGATGCTCGATCTCGTGGGTCACGCGGTCCCAGATGTTCTTGAATTCCTCGTCCACGAGCTGTTGCGGCACGGTGAACTTGTGGCCCTCGTCGAGCGCGTCGAGCACCTGCCGCTTGATGCGCTGCTTGCCCATGCTCTCGAGCGCGCTTTCCATCTGCTGACGCACGGCGTCGCGCACGGCCTGGAGGCTGTCCAGCCCCAGCGTTTTGGCGAAGTCGTCGTCCATCTCGGCCTGCTTGGGCGTCTCGACGT
>CAZNHG010000333.1:0-3596 GCA_964572555.1 uncultured Devosiaceae bacterium
GTTCGCATCGCATATGCCAGACATCTCGTGATCTTGCCAAGACAGGCAGGGACCGGTTGCCCTCACCAGTTTCCTGATGGGCGACTTGCCCACTTAAGTGGTGCTATTTGGCGGTCGCATCAGCGGGCAATTGTCTCTGGATCCGCTCAAATCTCTGCGCTATTGCGCTTCGCCGCCGTGCATCTCACTGACGGATGGCAAAGACGCGGGAACCGGCATAGTCCTTGATCATGTCGATACGGCTGCCATTCCAGTGACAGCAGAAGTGGCGTCCCTGCTGTGGCACCGTCATGACGTCTGGATAAAGGGCAGCAAAGCATGTCCCGCCGGGATCGCGCACAGAGGGGTAAACGATACCATCGCCATGCGCCTTGCCGACAACGCATCCATCCTGCACATGTCATCGCACGGTCGCTCTGGCGACGGGCACACCAGGCCGCTGCACAACAGGCGCATCTCAAAACAAAACCGCAACTGTAATGCTAGTCCGTATCTGGTGAAGGATGCGGGCATGCGAGACAAGCACGGCAGGAACGCAGCTAACAGCGAACACGTTCGCTGATCTGCGCTCCAAGTGCCAAAACTAGCGCTTCAATATCGGCCCAACAAATGGAACCACTGGTTACCCGGGCCGCCTTTCGCATTCTAGAGCACGGCGTTCACATCGGTTCGTGCAAAATCGTCCCCGACATAAAGCAGCGGGCACCCATGCTCGATGGCCACCTCATAGGCGAAACAGTCACCATAATTGAGCGCAGCAGAATGAACGCCCTTGCCCCATCGCCCATATGCTGCAGCGATCCGGCGTGCCGAGGCCGCAGTGACCGACACCACCTCAAATCCGAGTCCCGAAATCAACTCGGCCAATTCTCTCCCGACGTCACGCCGCTCTCCTACGATTAGCGCTTCAGCCAAAGTGCCCGACGATATCAACAACTCGTCCGCATGCTCGATTGCGGTCATGCATGCTTCAGCCTGGGGCTCATCGAGTACGATCGCCATTAGCGCCGACGTATCGACGGCGATCATATGGGTAGCCCATCTTCATCGTATAGGAAATCCTGGCTGCGCGCGGCATCCGCTCCGGGGCGGGCCCTACGCGCTGCCCTGGACCTGACCCGTTCCATCAGCTCGCGCCGGCTATTTGCGTCAACCGCGACAGAAACCGGTACCAGGCGCACGACCTCATGACCGCGGCGGGTGAGGATAATCTCATCGCCCGCTTCGGCCCGTTTCACCAGGTCGGTGAGTTGCCCCTTCGCGTCACTCACGGAAACCCGCATTGCACACTCCTAGAACTCTGTCAGGCTTGTTAAATGGTCTAATAGATGGTCCATGTCAAGCCTGAATGAGGGGGTGGGCGGTACCCGCGGAGGCCAGTCCCAATGTCCTGTCAGCGCGACTTTGCGTCAAGCGGCTGCTCTCATTCGACCTCCCCAAAGTGTCATTAGCCTGAAATCGAACTCTTCCAGAGTGTGCCTGTTTGCGACGGTCCTTGTGGAGAGCGGAAGACACCTTGAATGTCTCTGCCTGCTCTTCGCCCGGTTATGCGCGAGGGCCGAGCATTCCTCTACGTCACATACCCTGGCCAGGCCTTGAACCGGTCCAAGGGCACTATTCCAGCCAACAGGGATGAGGCAGATGAACGACCATACGCCGACTTTCAAGACGCAAGGATTGGAGGATGCCGAATTCGATCCCACCAATCCCACCGACAATCCCACCATGGGTGAACTGATTTCGCGGCGCTTCTCGCGGCGCGGCTTCCTCAAGGGATCCCTGGCCACCACTGCCATCGCCACCACGATCAGCCCGATGGCATTCATGGGGTCCAGCGAAGCCCAGGCCCAGCAAGGTTCCGCCTTCTCGTTTGACGAGGTGACCGCCGGCGTCGACAAGGATCACCACGTCGCCGAGGGCTACAATGCCGACATCCTCATGCGCTGGGGCGACCCGGTGATCAATGACGCACCGGACTTCGATCCCGCAAACCAGACCGCCGCCGCGCAGGCCGGGCAATTCGGCTACAACAACGACTTCGTGGGATATGTGCCGATCGACGGCTCCTCCGAACACGGCCTTTTGCTCGTCAACCACGAGTACACCAATGCCCACCTGATGTTCCCCGGTCTCGTGACCATCGAGGACGGCGAGGCGGTTCAGCAGGCGCTGAGCGAGGAACAGGTCGATATCGAAATCGCCGCGCATGGCGGATCGGTCATCGAGATCGAGAAGGTCGACGGCGTGTGGCAGCGGGTGGCCGGCAGCGAGTACAATCGCCGCATCACCGGTACGACCGAGATGGAAATCACCGGCCCGGTTGCAGGCCACGACCGCCTCAAGACCAGCGCCGATGCCACCGGTATGCATGTCGTCGGCACCCTCAACAACTGCGCCGGCGGCACCACCCCCTGGGGCACCTACCTGATGGCCGAGGAGAACTTCCACGGCTATTTCTCCGGCGAATTGCCCGAGGGGCATGCCGAGGCGGAAAACTACGAGCGGCTCGGGGCGCCCGGCGGCTGGTATGAATGGGCAAACTTCCACGACCGGTTCGATGTGGGTAAGGAGCCCAACGAGATGAACCGCTTCGGCTATGTGGTCGAAGTCGATCCGATGGATTCCGCCTCCGTGCCCAAGAAGCGCTCGGCCCTCGGCCGGTTCAAGCACGAAGGTGCCGAGTCGGTGGTGGCGCCGGACGGGCGCGTGGTGTTCTACTCGGGCGACGACGAGCGGTTCGACTACGTCTACAAGTTCGTCACCGCCGGCACCTACAATCCCGACGACCGGGCCGCCAATATGGATCTTCTCGACGAGGGCACATTGTATGTCGCCCGCTTCGAGGAGGATGGCACCCTGCAGTGGCTCCCGCTCGTGCACGGCGAGGGCCCGTTGACTGCCGAGAACGGCTTCGAGAGCCAGGCCGACGTGATCATCGAGACCCGGCGTGCCGCGGATCTGCTCGGCGCGACCAAGATGGACCGTCCCGAGGATATCCAGCCCAACGAGACCAATGGTCGCGTCTATGTGATGCTCACCAACAACACCCGCCGCGAGGAGGCGAATGCCGCCAATCCGCGTGTCGACAACGCCTTCGGGCATATCGTCGAGATCCTGGAGGCCGACGGCGACTTTGCCGCCACGAGCGGCAACTGGGAAATCCTGGTGCAGTGCGGCGACCCTTCCGTCGACGAAGTCGGCGCCACGTTCTCGACGGAAACCAGCGAAAATGGCTGGTTCGGCATGCCCGACAACTGTGCGGTCGATTCCGACGGCCGGTTGTGGGTGAGCACGGACGGCAACTCCCCCGCCGCTACGGGACGGACGGACGGCCTGTGGGCCATGGATACCGAGGGCGAGGCGCGCGCGACGTCCAGGCTGTTCTATCGCGTTCCCATCGGTGCGGAGATGTGCGGCCCCATGCCGACGCCCGACCTGACGACGTTCTTCGTCGCCGTGCAGCATCCGGCCGATGGCGGCGAGGACTGGGAAGGGCACGGGCGCCCGTCCTACTACGAGGATCTTTCGACTCGTTGGCCCGACTTCCGCGACGACATGCCGGTGCGCCCCTCGGTCGTCGCGATTACCAGGAAGGG
>CAZNHG010000334.1:0-3587 GCA_964572555.1 uncultured Devosiaceae bacterium
CGACGAGGGAACGACGGTCCTCGGTTATGTGGGGATCATCGGCCAGCAGGACGGCGTCGATCATCTCGTGCAGGCCGTGCATCACCTCATGCGCGATCACGGCCTGACCGATATCCGCGCAGTCGTTGTCGGGGATGGGCCCGCCCTCGCGGATTCGAGAAGACTGGCCGATACCCTGGGAATTGCAGAGAACATCGAGTTCACCGGCTACCTGCGGGGGGAGGACCTCCTCTCGGCCATGGGCACATTCGACATTGGCATCATCCCGGACCCGGTCAATCCGTTCAACGACAAGGTCAGCATGAACAAGGTGTTCGAATACTCGTCGCTGGGCATTCCATCGGTCTCGTACCGGCTGACGGAAACGATGCGGCTTCTCGGCCCGGCTGGCGTTTTCGCGGATGACCCGACACCGGCCGGTCTTGCAGAGGCGTGCCTGCCCCTGATCGCGGACAGGGACCTCAGACGCGCCAAGGGCGAGGAGGCATTCGCGCTGGCCGAGCGGTCCTTCGACTGGGACATGGAGGCGAAGAAGTTCGTCGGCGCCTATGCGCGTCTGGCACCCGCCGGGGTGGCGATGAACCATGCGTAGTCTCAACAAGCTCTGGTGGCTGAGAAGGGCGCTCGTCGGATCTCGCCGCTTCGTCTACACGCGCGTCTGGGGCATGGATATTCATCCCAGCGCCACCTTTTCGCTGAGCACCCGGTTCGACAAGACCTATCCCAAGGGCGTGCATGTCGGCGCGGACACCTATGTCGCCTTCGACGTGGCGATCCTGGCGCACGACATGACGCGCGGGCTCTATCTGCACACACGCATCGGCGAGCGCTGCTTCATCGGCGCGCGCAGCATCATCCTGCCCGGTATCGAGATTGGGGACGAATGCGTCGTCGGCGCCGGCAGCGTCGTGACCTCCAACGTGCCGCCGCGCTGCATCGTCGCCGGCAATCCGGCCCGGATCGTCCGCCGCGATATCGAGGTCGGCCGGTATGGCCGTTTCACCGATGCCGAAGAGACCAAGCTCCGTCTCGTGAAGGCGGGGGCCTTTGACGACGACACCACTTCCACCAACGCAACGCCAAACACAGGTGCCTAGTGATGGATACTCCGGAAACGATGCCCCGGCAGCACAACGGCCAGCCCCACACAACCGAACAGGTCTCCATCGTCATCCCCTGCTACAATGGCGAGCAGTTCGTCGGCGATGCCATCGCTTCGGCTCTCGCCCAGTCCTACAGCGACATCGAAGTCATCGTGGTGGACGACGCCTCCAGCGATAACTCCGCGGAGGCGATCTGGGCAGCGGCGAGCCATGACCATCGCGTCAAGCTGATCTTTCTCGAGAAGAACCGCGGTCCGGCGACCGCCCGCAACGAGGCATTCGCGGCGGCGACGGGCGACTGGATCACCCTGCTGGACGCGGACGACCTTTACGAACCGGACCGGATCGAGCGCCTGCTGGCCCTGGCGCGCGTGACGGCCGCGGACGTGGTTGTCGACAATCTGCACGTGCGTGATTTCGATGAGGAAACGCCGCCGACACTCGCCTTCAACTTCCTGCGCGGCACCGTCCCCGTTCCCATCTCGCCCGAGTTCTTCTTCGAGCTGGGCAGTATCATCGGGGCGATGAACCCCGGCTATCTCAAGCCGATGTTCCGCCGGGAATTTCTCGAGCGCCATGACATCCGCTACCGCCCGCAATACCGGGTCGGGGAGGACTTTTTCCTCTACGCGGAGTGCCTGTGCCGCGCCGCTTCGTTCTACGGCACGTCCCACGCCGGCTACATATTCCGCACACGTCCCACATCTCTGTCCAGTTCCGGTGGCTGGAGCCTGCACTCGCTTGCCCGGATGTCGGACGAGATCATCGCGGAATTCGGGCCGCAGCTTTCCAGAGCCTCACGCACGGCGCTCAAGCGGCGCCGGCGCATTCTCGACAGGTATGCGCGGCTGAGCGACGTACGCGAAAACGTGGGCGGACAAGGGGCTGGGCTATCGGTACGCACACTTGCAGGCAATCTCGATCTCATCACGCTGGCTCCGAGCCTGTTGCGCAAACGCCTCCCGCGCCGGCCCGCCGAGTGACAAAGGGCCCGGACGTGACAACCATCTCCTGCAATAGCGTCGCAGAGCTGCTGCCTTGATGAAAAACCTCGTCATGCGCGCATCCATATGGACGGTGCTGGGCAACAGCAGCCAGCAGATCCTGAGCTTTCTGATTTTCGTCTACCTGGCGCGCGTCCTTTCGCCGGCGGACTTCGGCCTGATGGCGCTGGCCGCAGCGCTCATCGACCTGATGACCGTGTTCGGACGTTTCGGTCAGGTCGAGGCGCTCGTGCAACCGGGCAGCGTCGAACCGCGCCGGGCATCGACCTCGTTCTGGCTGATCTGCGCGATCGGGACCGGGCTCATGCTTGTCGCTCTTGGTCTTGCCGGCCCGTTTGCCAACCTGTTCGGCGAGCCACAGGTCGCTCTGCTTCTGTTGATGTTGGCCCCTGTGCCGCTACTGCACAATCTGGGGCAGGTGCACGAGGCGTTCCTGCGCGCCGCCTTCGACTATCGCGGCATCGCGATCCGCAATGCCGGTGCGACGCTGATCAGCGGCGTCGCCTCGGTCGCCGTCGCGGCGGCGGGCTATGGCGTCATGGCGCTTGTCGCCCAGAAGATCGTTTTCGCGATCAGTTTTTCGCTTCTGCTGTGGCTGTCTTGGCGCTGGCGGCCGCGCATCGCCTTCGATGTTTCAGAAGCGCGCCGCCTTTTGAGAACCGGTTTCGACGTCGTCATCGCAAGCCTGATGAACATGCTCAACCCGCGCATCATGGACATGGCGGTCGGCTATTTTCTTGGGGTCACGACGCTGGGGTATCTGCGCATCGCGTGGCGCCTTCTCGATCTGGCGCTTCAACTCATCATCCAGCCGGTCAGCAATGTGGCAATCAGCTCGCTGACGCGCCTTGGCGAGAACAGGCCGGCGCTCGCGGGCAGTCTTCTCAATCATCTTGGCACCCTGTCGCTGATTGCCATTCCCGCCTTCGCCGGCGTCGGCATTCTGGCGGAGCCGGCAATCGCTCTGGCGGCCGGGCATCAGTGGTCCGCCTCGGCGCCCATGCTCACGATGATAACCCTGACCGCCGCCGCCCTGCCGCTCAACTTCCTGTTCCCCCCGGCCATGCTCGCAGCGGGGCAGACCGGCACGATCCGGCGTTTCGCCATCATGCAGATCGCCTTCACGGTGGTCAGCATGCTTGTCTTTGCGCGCTACGGCATCGTCGCGGTCCTTCTGGCCCACGTCACGCGCGTCTACGTCTTCATGGCACTCAATGCGACGGCCATGGGCCGCGCGCTCGAGCTTAGTCCCACCGCCTTGCTCGGCCGTATCGGGCCGCCAGTCATTTCCACGCTGGCCATGGCGCTGGCGGTCTCATGGCTGATCCAGGGCCCGCTCCCGGACGTGCCGCTACTGGTGCAAATCGCGGTCGCGGCACTGTTCGGTGTGGCGATCTACGCTGCCGTGCTGCTTGCGGGGGGATTCATCCGGATATGGGACGGATATCTGCTCAACCTTCGCGACCTGGCGCGCGGCGGG